>JBFJUC010000090.1:0-9144 GCA_041624875.1 Alcanivorax sp. | reverse complement strand
TCGTCGATTTGGCGGTCGGTGGCGGCCTGCTCTTCCTCGCTGACCACCGGGGCAATGTCCGGCTCGCTGATGCGCGGCGCCTCCGGGATCGACATGTCCAGGGCCAGGCGCACCTGTTCCGGTGAGCGCAGCACCAGCGGCGCCAGAATCGCGGCCAGCAGCAGCAACAGCAGCAGGCCGATCACACGTTGGCGGGTTCGCAAATGCACCGCTAGTCTCCCTGATCCATGGCGTTCAACGCCTCGGCGACGGTAAAGAAAGAGCCCAAAACCAGTACTTGATCGCCGGCGCCGCTGTCGGCCACGGCCTGCTCCAACGCCGCCGCCACGCTGTCGAAACGGCGCGCGCTGGCGTCCTCGGGCAGCGCCCGGGCCAGCCGCTCGGTATCCGCCGCGCGGCCGACCGCCGGCCGCGCCAGATACCAGTCCTGCACGTCGGCGGTGAACAACGCCACCACCGCTTCCACCGGCTTGTCGGTCATCATGCCTAGCACCAGACGGCGGCGACCGGCGCAGGCGGGCAGTCGCCCGCGCAGCCGAGTCAATGCTTCCAGATTATGCCCCACGTCGAGTACGCACTGCACGCCGCGATACCGGCGCACCTGGCAGCGGCCGGTCAAGCCGGTATCGGCGACCTGATGGGGAGCGCCATTGGCCGGTGGAAGCCCGGCGGCCACCAGGGCCTGGCAGGCGGTGGCCAGATTGTCCGCGCCCAGGCGCGGCGGCAACGGCAGCGGATAATGGCGTTGCTGTTCGCCGTCGCGGATCGACAGCCGGGCGGCTTCCACCTGGAACTCACGGCCGGCGCGCAGCGGCACCGCTTCAAGACGCGCCAACTCCGCGTCGAGGTTGGAGGGGGCGTGTTCCTCGCCGTACACCAGGGGCCGCCCTGCCCGGCCGATGCCGAGTTTTTCCACCGCCACCTTTTCGCGGGTGTCACCCAGCCAATCGGTATGGTCCAGGCCCACCGACGTGACCACCGCCACGTCGGCGTCGATCAGATTGACCGCGTCCAGGCGCCCGCCCAGGCCGACCTCCAGAATCGCCAGGTCCGCACCGCTGTGGCGGAACAGCCACAGCGCCGCCAGGGTGGTGAACTCAAAATAGGTCAGCGCGGTGTCGCCGCGTGCGGCGTCCACCTGCTCGAAGGCCGCGCACAGGGCGTCGTCGTCCACCGGCCCGTCGGGCAGCGTGATGCGTTCGTTGAAGCGTTGCAGATGGGGGGAGGTATAGACGCAGACGCGGCGGCCGGCGGCGACCGCCAGGGCGCCGGTGAGCGCCACCACCGAGCCCTTGCCGTTGGTGCCGGCGACGGTGATTACCGGCATCGGCAGGCTTGCGGCGCCGAGCGCCTCGGCCACCCGGCGCACCCGCTCCAGGCCCAGCTCGATCTCGCTGGGGTGGAGCTGTTCAATGCGCGCCAGCCAGGCATCCAGGCCGACGCTCATAGTTCGGCGGGTTCGGCCAGCGGCGCCCCGGTCAGGTTGGCGAGAATGCGGTGCAGAGTGTCGCGCATGTGCTGGCGCTCGATGATCATGTCGATGGCGCCGTGCTCCAGCAGGAACTCACTGCGCTGGAAGCCTTCCGGCAGTTTCTGCCGCACGGTCTGCTCGATCACCCGCGGGCCGGCGAAGCCGATCAGCGCGTTGGGCTCCGCCACATTGACGTCGCCGAGCATGGCCAGTGACGCTGACACGCCGCCGTAGACCGGATCGGTGAGCACGGAGATAAACGGCAGGCCCGCTTCGCGCAGGCGTTCCAGCGCGGCGGAGGTCTTGGCCATCTGCATCAGGGAGAACAGCGCTTCCTGCATGCGCGCCCCGCCGCTGGCGGCAAAACAGATCAGCGGCGTGTTGTGCTCCAGGCAGCTTTCCACCGCGCGCACGAAACGTTCGCCGACCACCGAACCCATGGAACCACCCATGAAACGGAATTCAAACGCCACCGCCACCACCGGCAGCTCGTGGAGTTTGCCTTTCATGGCGATCAGGGCGTCGCGTTCCTGGGTGTCTTTCTGCGCCGCCACCAGGCGATCCTTGTACTTCTTGGAGTCCTTGAACTTGAGCCGGTCCACCGGCGCCAGATCGGCGCCGATTTCGCTCATCGGGCCGTCGTCCAGGAACATCTTCAGCCGTTTGCGGGCGCCGACACGCAGGTGGTGCTCGCATTTGGGGCACACCTCCAGATTGCGTTCCAGCTCCGGACGGTAGAGCACACTGTCGCAGCGCGGGCATTTGCGCCACAGACCCTCGGGAATGGTGCTGCGCCGGGTTTCCTGCGGGCGACGCACCGCGGGGAGGATCTTTTCCAGCCAGTTATTGCTCATCAGTCGGACCTCGTACGCTCAGTGCTTGATCACTGTGTATCCATGGCGGCACGCATGTCGGCGAGAATCGCCGCCACCGCGGGGGCAATGCGATCCGGAGTATCCACATTCTCGGCGGACTGGTTGACCAGCGCACTGCCGACCACCACGCCGTCGGATACCTGGCTCACCGCCCGTGCCGATTGCGCGTCTTTGATACCAAAGCCTACGCCAATGGGCAATTGGGCAAGGTTGCGAATTGTTTCAACCCGCCGCGCCACTTCCTCCACATTGAGGCTGGCGGAGCCGGTCACGCCTTTCAGAGACACGTAATACAGGTAGCCGCTGGCGGCGGCGGCGATGCGGCTGATGCGCGCGTCGGTGGTGGTGGGCGCGATCAGGAAAATCAAATCCACGCCGCGCGATTTGAACAACGGCGCCACCTCGTCGCACTCTTCCGGCGGCAGGTCCACCAACAATACGCCGTCGACGCCGGCGTCCACGCAGGCGTCGGCGAAGCGCTCATAGCCCATGATCTCCACCGGGTTCAGGTAGCCCATCAACACCACCGGCGTTGTGTCGTTGTCGCGGCGAAACTCGGTGACCATGGCGAGCACGTCACGCAGGCCGGTACCGGCTTCCAGGGCCCGCTCGCAGGCTTTCTGGATCACCGGGCCGTCGGCCATCGGGTCGGAAAACGGCACGCCCAGCTCGATCACGTCGGCGCCCGCCTCCACCATGGCGTGCATTACCGGCACCGTGATCGCCTTGCTCGGATCACCGGCGGTGATGTAAGGAATCAGGGCCTTACGCTGCTGCTCCTTGAGAGTGGCGAAGCAGGCTTCAATACGACTCATATCCTTCCCCGAATTTTAAAAATGAATACCGTCGATTTCCGCCACGGTGAGGATGTCTTTATCCCCGCGGCCCGACAGGTTGATGACGATGTCCTGGTCGGCGTCCATTTGCGGCGCCAGCTTGCGGGCATAGGCCAACGCATGGGCGGATTCCAACGCCGGCATGATGCCCTCGACGCGTGTCAGCTCGCGGAATGCGGCCAGGGCCTCGTTATCGTCGGCGGAGACATAATTGACCCGGCCGATGTCCTTGAGCCACGAGTGCTCGGGGCCGACGCCGGGGTAGTCCAGGCCCGCGGACACGGAATGGGTCTCGATGATCTGACCGTTGTCGTCTTCCATCAGGTAGGTGCGGTTGCCGTGCAGCACGCCCGGGCGGCCGGCGCTCAGCGGCGCCGCGTGGCGACCGGTGTCGATACCGTCCCCGGCCGCTTCCACGCCGTACATGGCCACGTCCCGGTCTTCCAGGAACGGGTGGAACAGGCCGATGGCGTTGGAGCCGCCGCCCACGCAGGCGACCAGGGCGTCCGGCAGCTTGCCGGCCTGCTTGAGGCTCTGCTCACGGGCCTCGCGGCCGATCACCGACTGGAAGTCGCGCACCAGCATCGGGTAGGGGTGCGGCCCGGCCACGGTACCGATGATGTAGAAGGTGTCGTCCACGTTGGTGACCCAGTCCCGCATCGCCTCGTTCATGGCGTCCTTGAGGGTGCGCGAACCGGAGGTGACCGGCACCACGTTGGCGCCCAGCAGTTTCATGCGATAGACATTGAGACGCTGGCGACGGATATCTTCCTCGCCCATGAACACGTGGCACTCAAGGCCCAGGCGCGCGGCCACGGTGGCCGAGGCCACGCCGTGCTGGCCGGCGCCGGTTTCCGCGATCACCCGCTTCTTGCCCATGTGCTTGGCGAGCAGCGCCTGACCGATGGTGTTGTTCACCTTATGGGCACCGGTGTGATTGAGATCCTCGCGCTTTAGCCAGAGGCGCGCGCCGCCGAGCTGCTTGGTCCAGCGCTCGGCCAGGTACAACGGCGAAGGCCGGCCCACGTAGTGAGCCAGGTCGTAGTCGAAATCCGCCTGGAACTGGGGATCGTCCTTCAGGCGCCGGTACATGACATCCAGCTCGTCGAGCGCGGCCATCAGGGTTTCGGAGACGAAACGTCCGCCGAAGCGTCCGAAATGACCGTTCTGATCGGGAAATGCCTTGTAGTCGGGGCCACTGCTTTCAGAAGACTGTGTCACCGAATGCTCCTCGTCATGGTGCCTGCCAGTTTGAATAGAAGGATCAGCCGCGCGCCGCGCGCAGGAACGCACTCACCGCGCCGGGATCCTTGATGCCGCCTTGCCGACGGCCGTCGACGCCGATGACCTCCACGCCGCCGCTCACGTCCACGGCCCAGGGCCGCACCCGCCGCACCGCCTCGGCCACGTTGGCCGGATCCAGACCGCCGGCCAGTATCAGCGGCAAGGTGGGGTTGGCGGGCAGCCGGTCCCAGTCGAACCGTTCGCCGGTGCCGCCGGGCACACCGGGCACATAGCTGTCGACCAGCAGCCCGCGGGCGCCGGCGGCGCGGTAGCGGTCCGCTTCGGCCCGGGCGTCCACCCCGTCGCGCATCCGCAGCGCCTTGATCCAGGGGCGCCGGAAAGCGGCGCAGTAGTGCGGCGATTCGTCGCCGTGGAACTGCAGCATGTCCAGCGGCACCTGTTCCAGCAGCGCGTCGATCTGTTCCTTCGGCGCGTCCACAAACAAACCCACGGTGGTCACGAACGGCGGCAAGGCAGCGACGATGTCGGCCGCCTGGCGTGGGCTCACGTAACGGGAACTGGGCGGGTAAAACACCAGGCCGATGGCGTCGGCGCCGGCGCGCGCCGCGTGGCGCCCGTCGTCCGGCCGCGTGATGCCGCAAATTTTGACCCGGGGTATGTTCATTCGTTACCTATGATAACAGACCGTGGTGTCCAAGGCGTCAATTATGGGGCATCCGCCCCGCCGCCGTCAGCCGCATTCAGCGCGGTCAGCCACAGTGGCCCCAGCGGCGGACGCGGCAGCACGAAGTGCTCCGGGTAACCGATGTCGACCAGATAAAGACCGAACGGCGGCGCAGTAACACCGCCCTTGCGACGGTCGCGGGCCTCCAGCACTTCCCGTGCCCACACCGGCGGGTGCTTGCCGGCGCCGATGCTCATCAGCACGCCGGCCATGTTGCGCACCATATGCATCAGGAAGGCATTGCCCTCCACTTCCAGCACGATCAGCGGGCCCTGCCGGTGAATGTGGAAACCGGTGAGCGTTTTCACCGGCGACTTGGCCTGGCAGTGCACGCTCCGGTAGGAGGTGAAATCGTGGGTGCCGACCAGATAACGGCTCGCCTCGATCATGGCGCCCACGTCCAGCGGTCGATAGTTCCAGGTCACCTGGCGGCGAAACAACGCCGGCGGCGCGGCGTGGTTATAGATCACATAGCGGTAGCGGCGCCGGTTGGCTTTGAAGCGGGCGTGGAAGTCGTCCGGCACCGGTTGCGCCCACTGCACCGAGACATCGTCGGGGAGAAAGCGGTTGGCGCCCATCACCCAGCTTTTCATGCTGCGGTCAGCGTCGGAATCAAAGTGGCAAATCTGGTCGGTGGCATGCACGCCGGCGTCGGTGCGGCCGGCGCAGACCAGCGCCACGGGGTGGTTCGCCACCCGCGAGAGCGCTTTTTCCAGTTCTTCCTGAACGGTACGCACACCGGATTCCTGGGTCTGCCAGCCGTGGAAGCCGGTGCCGTCGTATTCCACCGCCACTGCGATTCGCGTCATCAAGCCGTCCTAGCGGTCCATATAGCGAGCATTAAAAAGGGGGCGATACCTTAAGGCATCGCCCCCCGAACCACCAGAGAGGTTATCAGCCTACGCGGCTGAGCAGTTCCTTGGCTTCGCCCTGCTGCTCGTCGCTGCCTTCGCTAAGCACCTCGTTGAGGATGTCACGGGCGCCTTCGGCGTCCCCCATGTCGATGTAGGCGCGGGCCAGATCGAGCTTGGTGGCGTTCTCGTCGGTTTCACCCAGGAAGTCGAAATCATCGTCGTCGCCGAGCATGTCGTCGCTCACCTCACTGGTCTCCGCGGACGGCGTGACGGCCGTTTGCGGCTCGGGGTGGTATTCCGGCGCCGGCGCGGCGTCTTCCTCGGCGGCGTTCAGTTCGTCGTCCAGTTCCAGATTCAGATCGTCGAGATCATCGGCACTGGGAGCAGGCTCAGCCGGCGACGACGGGGTGTCGTCGTCCAGGCTGAGATCGTCCAGGGAACGATCCACGTCGTCCTCGTCCAGGGACAGATCGGCTAACTCGTCGCGGGTCTCCGCGGGGGGCGGGTCCACCGGCGCCGGCGCCGGCTGGTCCACGCCGGTGCGATCGTCGGTGAGCGACACGTCCAGATCATCCAGCTGCAAGTCGTCGAAGTCGTCCAGGCTGCTATCGGCGTCATCCTCGGTGCCTCCAGCGACCGGCTCTTCGGCGTTGTCCAGCGCCGCCAGCTCATCGCCGGTAAAGGCGACGTCGGTGTCGCTGTTCAAATCGTCCTCGAGGGAAAATTCCAGACCGTCGTCTTCGTCATCTTCGGCGCGGGCATCGCCGTCGCCGAGCACCAGATCATCGAGCTGTAGCGGTGTTTCGTCGCGAAGGTCACGGTGTTCCGGCTCTTCGTCCTCGAGACTGAACTCGAAATCGTCCAGTTCCAGGCTGTCGTCCTGCTCCGTGCCCGGCTGGTCTGACTGCTCGCCACCGGCGGCGAAGCCGGCGACCGCGCCGGCGCCCGCCACGGTGGCGGTATGCGAATCGCTGTCGTCCGGCTGGTCGGAAAGATCGGAGGCCAGGTCCAGTTCCAGGTCATCGAGGGAGAGCTCGTCATCCGCTTTTTCGGCACTGGATGCGACGTAGGCGTTGTTGCCATAGTCGTGTTCTCCCGGGTCGCCGCCTAGCCGTTTGATGGCGGCGTCCACGGCCGGGCTGGTGCCGGCGAACGCGGTGGCCTGCTGTTGGAAGCCGCGCTCGTCATTGCTTTCGTGGAGCAGCTCCAGCAACCGGATCTTCAGGTCGCCGCGCTCCGGGGCCTGATTGATTTCGTTGCGCAGGAAATCCACTGCCTGCGGGTATTGACCGTAGGCCACGTAGACGTCGGCCCGCTCCATCGGGTCCATCTCGTCGTCGGCGAGGTCCTCTTCCAGATCGGCGTCGTCGTGGTCGGCGGCTCCAGCCATCACCGGAGCCTCGAAATCGTCACCGAAGTCGCCGTCGTCATCCGCGCCACCGTGGTGGTCGTCACCGTCGCCGCCCTGCCGGCGGCGCAGCGCCAGCAGCAACAGAAGCAGCAAAACCGCCAGAGCGGCGCCCACATACAGCAGATTGTCGCGAATCAAGCCGAGCATACCGCCACCGTCATCCGACTGATCGGCGTTCGCCGGGCCGGAGCCCGCTTGATCCGCAGAGGCCGGTTCCGGCTTTTCGGGCGGGGTCACGGTGGCGGTGCGGTCATCGCCGCCACCGCCCTGATCCGGCGACGGCCGGGTGCCGCCGTCACCACTGTCACCGCCACTCTGGCCCGGTGCGCTCAGCGCCGGGGCCACGTCGTCGTCATCGCCGTTAGCGGTCGACGGGCCGTCGCCGGCGCCGTCTGAAGTATCCGTGTTACCGGTGCGGTCAGTCTCCTCGCTCAGGTCGGAGGCGCTGCCCGCCGAAGGCTGCGGCTCTTCCAGCAGTGACGGATCCACGTCCAGGTCCTGCTCTTCACGCAGCCGGCGCAGCTCCGCCTGCAGCGCGGCGATCTTTTCGCTGCGCATCTCCAGCAATTGCTGGCTGGTACCTACCTGCTCATCCAGCGCGTCCAGCCGACTGCGCAGTTCGCTGTTCTCGCGGTTCAAGCGATCCAGATTTTCATCGCGGATCGCCAGTTCATTCTGCAGCGCGGCGGTATCCGCGTCGCCGCTGCGACCCCCGGTAGCGTCGCCGTCGCCCACGCCGCCCTTGCTGTCCGGGCTTACCAAAGTGACCTGGCCCTGACCGTCGCCACCGCCGGCGACCTGATCGCCGCGGTCACGACCGGTGGCGTCAATCGGCGCCCGTTGCGGCTGGCCGGCGGCCGGCTCGCGGCGCATGCTTTGCCATTCGCGGTTCTGCGTGGCCACCCGGGACAGGGCTTCACGACTGGACAGGCGGCGCACCTGCTGCTCGGAGGGGATGCGCAGCACCGCGCCTTCGCGCACCAGATTCACGTTGTCGTTGATGAAGGCGTCCGGGTTGCGGTCCTGGATCGCCAGCATCATCTGCTGCACCGACACGTCCGGGCTGGGGCGCTGCTGCCGCGCGATACGCCACAGGGTGTCGGAAGGACCGACTCGGTAGGTGCCGGTGCTTTGCGTTTCGCCGCCAGCGTCACGGTCGCCGGCATCGGCGCGGTTGTCGGCCGGGGTTTGCGCGGGTGCCGGGCGCGTCGCCGGTTCGGCTGAGCGCGGGCGGGTTGGCTCGGAGGCGGGTTCGGGCCGGGTGGCCGGGCGTGGCGAGGGTTGCGAAACGGCGGGTTGCAGGCTGCCGCCGTCGTCCGCGTAGCTGGGCGGATCAAGGAGAACCGTGTATTCCCGCATCAGACGGCCGGTGGGCCACAAAAACTCCACCAGGAAATTCAGATAGGGTTCGCGCACCGGCTGGCGGGAGCGGATATGCAATACGCCGGTATTGCCGTTCACATCCACTTCGAACTTCAGATCATTGAGGAAGTAGCCGCGATCCACACCGGCGGCGTCGAATGCCTCCTGTGTGGCCAGGTTGGCGAGAATCTCGTCCTCGGACAGACCGCCCAGATCCTGCAGTTGCACGGTCATGTCCAGCGGCTCGTTCAAATACGAGTTCAGCTCGTACTCACCCACCCCCAGTGCAGCCGCCAGCCCGGGCGCCATGGTCGCCAGAGCGATAAAGCCTATCCCAAGTTTTCGGAGCATTGATCGAACCCTTTA
>JBFJUC010000089.1:0-9156 GCA_041624875.1 Alcanivorax sp. | reverse complement strand
TGATTTTCCACGTCCTTACCTCGGCTGCCAGGCGGCGGCCCCTCTTTTTATTTCTGATTCCTCGCACGGCGGGGCGCGCTGGCGCCGCTTAGACGCTAGTATTGTATCGTCCGGAGATAAAACAGGTCCCAATAATGAGAATACTGATCGCCGACGACCATCCGCTGTTCCGCGCCGCATTGCGTCAGGCCGTGGAAGTCAGTTTTAAAGACGCCCGTATCCAGGAGGCCGATTCCCTGGCCTCGCTGGAAAAGCTCGGCGACGACCAGGTCCCCTTTGACCTGATTCTCCTCGACCTGCACATGCCGGGCACCCACGGCTTTTCCGGGCTGATCTACCTGAGGGAGCTGTACCGTCGGGTGCCACTGGTGGTGATCTCCGCCAATGAAGAGCTGGAAGTAATTCAGCGAGCCCTGCAGTTCGGCGCCGACGGCTTCATCCCCAAATCCGCATCGGTGGAAGCGATGACCCAGGCCGTTATGAAGGTGATGGATGGCGAGCGCTGGGTGCCGGAAAAGGCCCGCCGCCCGCTGCCGCCGGACCTACCGGACTTCGCCGCCATGCGCGAGCGCATCACCAGCCTGACACCGCAGCAGTTTCGGGTCATGGGCATGCTTATGGAAGGACTCCAGAACAAGGTCATCGCCTATCAACTGGACGTTTCCGAAGCCACCGTCAAAGCCCACATGACCGCCATATTCCGCAAGCTGGGGGTCCGCAACCGCACCCAGGCCGTGCTGGCCCTGAAGGATCTAGCCATCGAACCGCCCGGCCTGGCCTGAGCCCTCCACACCTGTAGCGCCACGCCTACAGCGCGCGCAGCACGTCCAGCAAAGCGCCCTCGCTGACCGGCTTCTGTAGAAAGCCGACCCCCTGCTCGCGGGCCCGCACGCGGACCTCCGCCCTGCGGTCGGCGGTAATCAGCATCGCCGGCACCACGTCATCCCAGCAGCCGTCCAGCGCCTCGATCACCTGAAAACCGGTCTCGCCATCGTCGAGCTGATAATCCACCAATAACAGATCCGGCGCGGGCCGGCCCTGCGCCTTCTCAAGGGCTTCCGCACGGGAGCGGGCGACCACCGGATCGCAACCGAGGGCGCGTAACAAGGCCTCCAGACTGGCCAGTAACGCCGGGTCGTTATCGACGCAGAACACCCGTAACCCGGCCACGTCACGCTGGTCGGACATCGCCGCCGGTTCAGGCGCCTTGGCCGCTTCCGCCTCACCCGCCACCAACGGCACCGACACCGTGAAAACCGTGCCCCGCCCGGGCCAGGAACGCACACTGATGCGATGCTCCAGCAGCCGACAAATACGGTCGGCGATCGCCAGCCCCAGACCCAGACCCTTGATCTGACGGCGCCCCAGTTGCGGCAGGCGCTGGAATTCATGGAACACCCGCGCTTGCTGATCGTCAGGGATGCCCGGGCCGGTATCCCATATCTCGATGCGCAGCATATCGCCGCGTCGGCGGCAGCCGAACAGCACCCGACCGCGCTCGGTATAGCGCACCGCATTGGAAAGCAGATTTTGCAGCACACGGCGCAGCAAGGCCTCGTCCGTGCGCACCTGCAGATCACTGAACACAGTGCGCAGCTTCAGCCCTTCCGCCTGGGCCAGGACACTGAATTCCTGGCCCAGCTGCTGCATCAATGGCCGTACCGCCACAGTGCGCGAGTGCGCCTGCATGGTGCCGGTATCCAGCCGGCTGATTTCCAACAGCGCGGAAATAATCTGCTCGGCGGCGCGCAGCGAGCTGTCAATGTGCCCCAGCACTTCACGCTCGTAGCCGAACTCGTTGTCCTGGCGGGCCAGGCGCTGAGACAGGGACGAGGCAAACAACTGTGCGGCGTTCAACGGCTGCATCAGATCATGGCCGGCGGCGGCGAGAAAGCGGGTTTTACCCTCATTGGCTTGTTCCAGCTGGCTGTTCAGCTCGGACAGCCGCCGGGTTCGCTCGGAGACCATTTGCTCGAGGTTTTCGTTGATCTGGCGCAACGCAATCTCATCACGCTTACGTTCGGTAATATCCATGTAGGTGCTGACGAAGCCGCCGCCTTCCATGGGATTACCGCGCACCTCCACGATCACCCCGTTGGGCAGCTCCCGCTCGAACCGGTGGGCACTGCCCTCACGCAGCAACTGCACCCGCTTATTAACGTCCTGCTCCAGGTCTTCGCCAGCGTAAAAACCGCGCTCCGCGTTATGCCGGTACACTTCCTGGATCGGCCGGCCCAACCGGATAAAGCCCTCCGGATAGTCGAACAGATTCACATAGGCCTGGTTCCAGGCAACGATGTTGAGGTCCCGGTCGACCACGCAAATGCCCTGGCTGATGGTCTCGATGGTGGTGCGCAGCAACTGGTGATTGAACTGGATCAGCTGCGACGCCTCATCCATGATTCGCACCATATCGTCGCGCCGCACATTCTGCTTACTGAGCAGCGAGCCCATCACGATGCGCGCGGTGGACGCGCCCATGGCGCCGGCCAGCAACCGTTCCACATAACGCACCAGGTGCAGCGGCGCCGGCAGTGCCGGGTCCTCCGAAATCTGGCGGCGCTGCAGATAGTCAAAAAACAGCGATCGCGCTCGCGGGTGACCCAGCCCCCGCTCGCACACCTGCAGCAACTCGCCGGTGGTAATCAGCGGGTGGCCCATGCCTTCGCGCCACCAATCGGTGGGGGTGTCCACGAAACGGGTCGCCTGGGTGTCGTCCAACGGCGTCTGAGTGGCGCGGCGGGACAACCACACATAGGCCAGCAGATTGAGGCTCAGGCTCCAGAACACGCCATGGGTGAGCGGCTCCAGGCCTTCGATGGCGAACAACGCATTGGGGCGCAGAATCCCTAGCCCCAGCAAGCCGGCACGGTTCAGGTAATCCACCCATTCCATCGGCAGCATCAGCGGCAACAGCAGGCAGTAGCCCCACACCAGGAAGCCCACGGCGAGCCCCACAAAGGCACCGCTCTGATGGCCGCGCCGCCAATAGAGGCCGCCCAGCAGCGCCGGCGCCAGCTGCGCCACCGCCGCGAACGACAACAGGCCGATGCGCGCCAGGCCTTCAAAGCGGTCGATCAGAATATGGAACAAAAAGGCCAGCGCCAGCATCACCACGATGCTCAGCCGCCTCAGCAAGCGCACCTGATTACTGAGGTCCGAGAGCTCTTCGTCGCCCTGAATACGGTATTGCACCCAGGCGGGCATCAATACCTCGTTGGTCAGCATGATCGCCAGCGCCATGGTCGACACGATCACCATGCCGGTGGCGGCGGCGATGCCGCCAATGAACGACAACAGCAGCAGACCCTGGTTGCCGGCCGCCATGGGCAACGCCAGCATATACATATCCGGCTGCGCGGAGCCGGGCTGGGTAATCATGCCCGCCGCCACGATGGGCAGCACGAACAGCGCAAACAGGCCGAGATAGGTAGGTAGCACCCAGCGCGCGGTACGCAAGTGCTGCAGATCGTTGTTCTCCACCACGCCGGCGTGGAACTGCCGGGGCAGGCAGATAATCGCCAGCATCGATAACAACAGCGCGGTGACGAAGCTCTGCGAGAACAGCGCCGGCTCGAACACCGACCGGATAGCCGGCACGTCGCGGACCCGCTGCCACATATCCAATGGGCCGTCGAACACCGCGAACAGACAGAACAGGCCGATGATCACGAACGCCACCAGCTTGATGAAGGACTCGAAGCTGACCGCCAGCATCAGACCGGACTGATGCTCGGTGGCGTCGATGTGCCGGGTGCCGAACAGAAGCGTAAAGATCGCCATCAGCGTGGCCACCACCAAAGCGATGTCCGGCGACGGCGCCACCTGCGGCCCGACCACATGCTCGAAGGACAGCGTCACCGCCTTAAGCTGCAACGCAATGTAGGGCAGCACCCCGATCACCGCCACCAGCGTCACCAGCACCGCCAATTGGCGGGATTTACCGTACCGGGCGGCCATGAAATCGGCGATCGAGGTGATGTGATGCTGCTTGCCCACCGACACCAGTTTATAGATCAGCTCGCCGCCGAGCAGCATGGTCAGAATCGGACCCAGATAGATGGGCAGATAGGTCCAGCCATTGCCGCTCGCCTCGCCCACCGCGCCATAAAAGGTCCAGGAAGTGCAATACACACCCAGGCCCAGGCTGTAGGTCCAGGCGTTATTGACCACCCCCAGGCCGCGCCGTTCGGCGCGGTCGCCCCACCAGGCGATGACGAACAACACCATGACGTACAGCAGGGCGAATACACCCAACTGCCAGAGACTAAACAAGAGGACGCCTCCGTCCGATCATTCGCGAGTTACCACTGAAACAGCGCCGACACAAAACGTACCACCACCGCCAGAATCATAACCATCAAGCCGGCGCGCTGAATTTTGAATTCGATCACCGACAGCGACATACCGCGACGCCAGAAACGCAGCACTCCGCCCCAGTCGCCGGTACGGCGGATGTACTGACTGTAGGCGAACAGCACCAGCACCATACCGAGCGCGAACAGCGCCGCTTGCAGGTATTGCATTGTTATTCTCCGTTGTTCATTCGGTTTTTAACTTCAAGTACATCAACGCGGCGGTGGTGGCGTCACCGCGGGCACTGTGACGGCCAATCACCGGCACACCCAACTCGCCGGCGACACGCTCGAAACGCAGGTCAGGCAGAGAGTGCGGATGACGATAATGATGCCGCCGCCGGTACAAATCGGACAGTTCAATCACCGGATTGGGCAAGTCGAAACCCAGGGTGTCACGCAAATAGCGATTAATAATTCCCAGATCGAAATCCAAACACCAGCCCACCAGGGGCCGGTTGCCAATAAACTCGAGCAGCCGTTCAAGCCCCTCATCCACCGGCACACCGTCGTGCAAGTCCACACCGCGCAGACCGTGAATGCAAATCGACCCGCCATCCAGGCTGGCCGGCCGCGCCATGCGCAGATCCAGCGCGGCGCCCGCCTGAACGCGCCCGGCGCTGACCGGCACCGCCGCCACCGACACCAACTCGGCAGTGCGGGTATTGAGCCCGGTGGTCTCACAATCCAGCGCCATCACTTCATCGCCCGGCGGCGCCGTGAACAAATGGCCATAGGGGCCCTTGCCATGACGGCGCCGTTGCACAAGACGCTTCAACATCATTAATACTCCAGATGAAAACGCCGTGTCAGACGCTTCTTGAACTCATTGACGACCTGCAACGACTCCCGCAGCAGGTCTCTCTCAAGCGGCGAAAGCGCCTCGATTAGCAATTGATTGTTGCGCCCCTCTTCGTTGCTGCCCTCAAACCGCGCCAGTTGCTGCTTAAGCCGCAGTTCGGCGAACAGCGCCATGGACTCACCAAGCTCTTCGGCAAAATCCGGCTGCATATGCCCGGCCTCCACCAATCTCTCCAGGCGCGCGAAGGTGCCGGTCTCGCCGATACGATGCTGTAGAGCCAGAGCGCGAACGCCGTGCACCACCGGGAACAAGCCTCCCTTCTTGATATCAATACCCTGCTGGGGTTTCTTGAGCGCGCCAAACCAGTTCAGTGGGGTGGAGAACTTCAACAACGGCCGCGCGAACCGCGATAAAATCAGATCGTTACTGCTGCACACCCGGAACAGATCCCGGCGCAGCTGATCGACCAGTTCCGTGCGCCCCGCCGCCGGATGCGCATCCAGCAGAATCGCCAGATTCATCATTGAGGCGTCATCGCCCTGTTTGGCCCAGCGGCCGACGCGCGCTTTCCAGTCGGTGACACTGCCCACCCATTCCGGGTTGGACACCATGATGTTGCCCGGGCAACGCGGGTAACCGAGCCGCAGCAGGGTCTCCGTAAAGCGCTTCATGTGCGCGTCACGGTCCGGCCAGCAATTCAGGTCGTCGACGATCAGGGCGTTATCCTGATCGGTCTTGAGGATTTGCTCGCCACGCCCCTCGCTGCCGAGCACCAGCAGGCAGCCGTGATCCTGATGGCGCTCCGGCACCACGAACTGGAACGCCTTGCTGATAATGCGGCCATTCAAGGCCGCCAGCAGATCCATGGCGAAGCGCATCTTGACGCCCTGCGCCATCAGCGCCTGGATCAGCTCCGGCAGCCGCGCGCTGGCCAGCGCCAACGCCTCCAGGTTATCGGCCTTTTCCACTTCCAACCCCACCACATAGGAACGGCTGGAAAAAAAGCTGAGCACATCGGTGAGCTCCACCACGCCCACCGGGCGCTGGCCGTCCATGACCACCACCCTTTGCACCTCGTGGCGGGTCATACTCACCAGGGCGGCGAACAGGAACTGATCCGGAGGCACCGTCACCAGCTCGAAACTGGCCAGCGCCAGGGCCCGTGATTCCGGTGTCAACCCATCGTTCACCAGCCCGCGCAACAGATCGGTTTTAGTGATCACACCGACATGGCCGTCGCGCTCCATGAGAAGGCTGTCGGCGTTATGCTCGTTGAGCGAGGCCACCGCCTGGGCGATGGTGCCCGCGCTGTCCAATATCAGTGGCTGACGCATGCACTGATGGACCTTGGCGAGCATGAAGCCCGCCATGGTTACCCCGCCCTCGCGCCGCTCGGCCAACAACTGGTTTTTGCTGGCAAGCCGCTGGCGGAAGTAATCGTCGAATTCTTTCTGTTCCTCGCACAGCGCCTGGAACAGGGCCGCGGGAATCAGATAACACAGCGTTTCTTCTTCGGTGATAAACCGATAGCGACTGCGACCGTTGAGCACACTAAGCGCGCCGAACAGGTCACCGGCACTGTAGACACCAAGCCGTCCCGCGTCCGCGGGCAGGGTCGGGTCCAGTTCCAGCACCGCGCCTTTATGGACCAGATAGACAAAGGGCGCCGAATGACGCGCTTCAAGAATTACCGTGTCGGCTTCGAAAAACGCCATCTCCATGGCGCCTTCAAGGCGCGCACGGCGCTCGTCGTCCAGCAATGAAAACGGTAATTGGGAAAAATCCACGTCGATCATAGCCAGGCCCTGAACGGAGATCGGGGCCGCGCTGACACGCGGCCCCGATATTCAGCTTACTCCGTTTGTAATGGCGCCGTTAGTGGGCGGAAGCCCCGCCGGCGCCACGCGGTACGCGGATATCTTCAACGATATGCTGGATGTGCTCCGGCGGCGGCGCGGTCACGCGGGATACCGCGAACGCGACGATAAAGTTGAGCACCATACCGACAGTACCAATACCCTCCGGAGAGACCCCAAACAACCAGTTTTCAGCGCTGTTCAGTTCCGGAGACACGAACTTGAAGTACACGATATAGGAGAAGGTGAAGGCCAGGCCCACGGCCATACCCGCGATCGCGCCCTCTTTGTTCATGCGCTTGTAGAAGATGCCCATCAGAATCACCGGGAAGAAGCTGGCCGCGGCGAGACCGAAGGCGAACGCCACCACCTGCGCCACGAAGCCCGGCGGATTAATCCCGAAGTAACCGGCGATCAGGATCGCCACCACCGCGGCCAGACGCGCCGCCAGCAGCTCCTGTTTCTCGCTGATATCCGGCTTGAGGGTTTTCTTCAGCAGGTCATGGGACACCGCCGAGGAGATCACCAGCAACAGGCCGGCCGCCGTCGACAGGGCCGCGGCCACGCCACCGGCGGCCACCAGTGCGATCACCCAGGCCGGCAGATTACCGATCTCCGGGTTTGCCAGCACGATGATATCCCGGTCGATATACACTTCCGCATCGTTATCGGTGACCTCGTTGGTGACAACACGCTCACCATGGGGGCCGCTTACATCGCCGCGGTCGCCGGCGAAGGTCGGCTTACCTTTGAAGGCGGCGCCGGCGGACATCTGCACCCGGCCGTCGTCGTTCTTATCCACCCAGCCGATCAAACCGGAATTTTCCCAGTTATAGAACCAGCCCGGCAGTTCTTCGTACTGGGTTTCGTTCACGGTTTCGATCAGGTTGGTGCGCGCGAAAGCGCCGACCGCCGGAGCGGTGGTGTACAGCAGCGCGATGAACAGCAGTGCCCAGCCGGCACTGATACGTGCGTCGCGCACCGTGGGTACGGTGAAGAAGCGGACAATAACGTGGGGCAAGCCCGCGGTACCACACATCAGCGCGGCGGCGATGAAGAACACATCGATGGTGGATTTCTGGCCTTCGGTATACGCACCGAAGCCGAGATCCTGAACGATGCCGTCCAGTCGCTCGAGCAGATAAACACCGGTGTCGTTACCGGCGGCATCCAGCACCGTGGCACCGAAGCCGGTCTGCGGCAGCACGTGCCCGGTCATCAGAATGGACAGGAATACCGCCGGCACCAGGAAGGCGAAGATCAACACGCAGTACTGAGCCACCTGAGTGTAGGTAATCCCCTTCATGCCGCCGAGCACGGCGTAGAAGAACACGATCGCCATGCCGATCACCACGCCCATGTTCACGTCGACTTCCAGGAAGCGGGCGAACACGATACCCACGCCGCGCATCTGCCCGGCCACATAGGTGAAGGAAATAAAGATCACGCAGATAACCGCCACCGTACGCGCCACGTTGGAATAGTAACGGTCGCCGATGAAGTCCGGCACGGTGAACTTGCCGAACTTCCTCAAGTAGGGTGCCAGCAGCATCGCCAGCAGCACATAACCGCCGGTCCAGCCCATCAGGTACACCGAGGCGTCATAGCCGGCGAAGGCGATGATACCCGCCATGGAAATAAACGACGCGGCGGACATCCAGTCCGCCGCGGTGGCGGCGCCGTTAGCGATCGGCGACACGCCGCCGCCGGCGACATAGAAGTCTTTGGTGGACGACGCCCGCGACCAGATCGCGATCCCGATATAGAGCGCGAACGAGCCACCGACGAAAAGATACGTTAGTAGTTGAACATCCATCTCTTGGTCCTCTTTGTTATTTTCGCGGCGCTCACTCTTCGTGGACGTCGAATTTTCGGTCGAGCTTGTTCATGGTGAAGGCGTACATCCAGATCAACACCAGGAACACATAGATCGAGCCCTGCTGGGCGAACCAGAAACCCAGTTTGAAACCGAAGAACTGAATGTTATTGAGTGCATCCACGAACAGGATGCCGCAGCCGTAGGACACTACGAACCAGATGATGAGATAGGTGAAGATGAGCTTGAGATTAGCGGCCCAGTAGGCACGGGCGTTTTCTTCTCTCATTTGTTTACCCCTTTGCGCACTGACAAACACGGGACCCG
>JBFJUC010000088.1:0-9245 GCA_041624875.1 Alcanivorax sp. | reverse complement strand
TTTCACCGCCTTTCACCTTCAGGTAGTAATCGATGGCGCTTTTGGTATTGCCGCGCTGCTCCGCCGCCTGGCCCAGATGCAGGCGCATTTCATTGGGGCGGTAGCCCTGGCGCAGCAGCCGCTGCAGAATCGCCTCGGCGGAATCCATGGCGCCGGATTCCAGCGCCAGCAGCGCCAGGGAATACTGCAGATCCAGGTCGCGGGGGTTTTGCTCGGCCAGGGTGGTCAGTTGCTCGCTGGCCTGGTCGTAACGGCCGGCGGCCAGCAGCAGGCGCACATAGGCTACCCGTGGGCGGCGTGCTTCGGGGGCGTCGTCGACGATGTCGCGGAGCTCGCCCAGGGCCTTATCCCGGCGGCCCTGTTCAAACAAAATCTGGGTGCGCAGCAGCCGCGCCTCGCGGTGGTCCGGGTCCTGGTCCAGAGCGGTGTCCACCGCATCCAGAGCGCCCTTCAGATCGTTCTGCTGGCGCCGGTCCAGCGCCCGGGCGTACCACAGGGGCGCCTGGTCCGGATAGCGCTCGGCGAGGCCGGAGAGGGCGTTGAGTAGCCGTTGGTTGGCGCCTTCGTCCAGGCCGCGCGCCTCCGCCACCAGGGGAATCAGCGCTTCGCTGCCGTGCACCGCGAGCAGTCGGTCGATGGATTCGGTGGCGGGTTCGGGGCGCTCAAGCTGGATGTCCGCCAGCGCCGCCAGGCGCAGGGCGTCGGCGTTATCCGGCTGGCGTTCCAGCCACAAACCGGCCAGGTGCCGGGCCTGCTCGTGCTCCTCCAGGTAGGTGGCGAGTTTGGTGGCCTGACCGATAATTTCCGGGTCATGGGTGGTTTCCGCCGCCCGCGCGTAGTAGGCCAGGGTGACCCGCAGGCTTTGCCGCTGGGCGGCGCTCTCCGCCACCAGCAAGTCGCCCAGCGTCTCGCCGTCGTATTCGATCGGCGGAAGATTCCGGGGCGGCGCAGCCGGGGCGGTGTCTTGCGGTGGAGAGGGCATCTGCGAGCAGCCGGCCAGGGCGAGCAGGGCGGCGGCGAGGAGCGATGGACGTGATTTCATCGGCTGGCTATCAAAGGACATTGAGCCGCTACTATCGCACAGGCGCGCGCCGGCCCCAAGGGCGGGGGTGACGTTGTTTTGCGGGGCGCTTTCGCGCAAAATGCGACACCCTTGCGCGTATCAGGGCCTAACCCCATCGGGTCGTCGTCATTTCTTATGAATCTCATCGCAGTCGGCGTTAATCACACCACCGCGGATGTTGAGCTGCGCGAGCAGTTGGCATTTTCCGCCGCTCAAGCGGATGACGCCCTGGTCGCCCTGCGCGAGCTTCCCGGTATCCGCGAAGCGGCGCTGTTGTCCACCTGCAACCGGACTGAAGTGTACTGCCTGATCGACGGTGAGACGCCGGATTTCGGCGCCTGGCTGGCACAGGCCCGGCGCATGCCGGTGGAGACCTTGCGGCGGGTTCTTTACACCCACCGTGACGAGAAGGCCCTGGAGCACCTGATGCGGGTGGCCGGCGGTCTGGATTCCATGGTGCTCGGCGAGCCCCAGATTCTTGGCCAGTTGCGCGAAGCCTACGCCCGCGCCCACGAAGCCGGCCTGATCAATGGCGAGCTGGGCCGGGTGTTCCAGGACGTGTTTTCGGTGGCCAAGCGCATCCGCACGGAAACCGGCATCGGCGCCAACCCGGTATCGGTGGCCTACGCGGCGGTGTCCTTCGCCCGGCATATCTTCGCCGACCTGAAGCAAAGCCGCGCCCTGTTGATCGGCGCCGGCGAAATGATCGAGCTGGTGGCCCGGCACCTGGAAGAGCAGCAGGTGCATGAAATCGTGATCGCCAACCGCACCCAGGCGCGCGCCGATGACCTGGCCGCCCAGGTGGGCGGGCGCGGCATCGGCCTGGAAGAGCTGCCGGTGGCGCTGGAACACGCGGATATTCTGATTTCCTGCACCGCCTCGACGCTGCCGGTGCTGGGCAAGGGCACCGTGGAGCGGGCGCTCAAGCGCCGCCGCCATCGGCCGATGTTCATGGTGGACATCGCCGTGCCCCGGGATATCGAACCGGAAGTGGGCGAGCTGGACGACGTCTACCTGTACACCGTGGATCACCTTCAAGAGGCGATCCAGGAAAACGTTCGCGCCCGGCAGGAGGCCGCCGAGCAGGCCGGTGCCCTGATCGAGGAGGCGATCCGCCGCCACCACCGCAGCCGCCGCGAGCAGCGCGCCGTGGGCGTGCTGCGCGATTACCGGCGCCAGGGCACCGAGCTGGCCGACCAGGAACTGCAGCGGGCCCTGACGCAGTTGGAAAAAGGCGGCGACCCGGAAGACGTGCTGCGCCGCTTCAAGCACAGCCTGGTGAATAAATGGCTGCACCAGCCGAGCGTGGGACTGCGCCGGCTGGCCGCCGAAGGCCGCGCCGAGGCGCTCGCCATGGCGCGGGAAATACTGCTCGACCAGGACAACCTGGACGACCAGCCATCCGATAAGGAATAGCGGGAACCCCATGCAAGCATCGCTGAACGGCAAACTGGAAAAACTGATGGAGCGGTTCGAGGAGGTCAGCGGCCTGCTTTCCGATCCGGACATCATTGCCGATCAGAAACAATTCCGCAGCCTGTCCAAGGAATACGCCGAGCTGGAAGCGGTGGTGAAAGCCTACCGCGCCTACCGGGCCAGCGAACAGGAGCTGGAAAGCGCCCGTGCGCTGCTCGACGACAGCGACCCGGAAATGCGCGACATGGGCGCCGAGGAAGCCCGCCATGCCCAGCAGCGCATTGAGGAACTGGACGAAGAATTGCAGCGCCTGATGCTGCCCCGCGATCCCCGCGACGGGGCCGACGTCTATCTTGAAATCCGCGCCGGCACCGGCGGCGACGAGGCGGCGCTGTTCGCCGGCGACCTGTTCAAAATGTACTCCCGCTACGCCGACCAGCGCGGCTGGAAAGTGGAGATCATCAGCGCCAGCGAAGGTGAGCACGGCGGCTATAAAGAAGTGATCGCCCAGGTGTCCGGCGACGACGTCTTCTCCCGCCTTAAATTCGAATCCGGCGCCCATCGGGTGCAGCGGGTGCCGGCCACCGAGTCCCAGGGCCGTATTCACACCTCGGCCTGCACCGTGGCGGTGCTGGCGGCGGCGGAGGACGCCGGCGACATCGAGATCCGCAACGAGGATCTGCGCATCGACACTTACCGCTCCTCGGGCGCTGGTGGGCAGCACGTCAACACTACCGACTCGGCGGTGCGCCTGACCCACCTGCCCACCGGCGTGGTGGTGGAGTGCCAGGACGAACGCAGCCAGCACAAGAACAAGGCCAAGGCCATGTCGTTGCTCAAGGCACGGCTGCTCGACGCCCGCGAGACCGCGGCCCACGCCGAACAGGCCGCTGAGCGTAAATCCATGGTCGGCTCCGGCGACCGTTCCGAACGCATCCGCACCTATAATTTTCCCCAGGGCCGGCTCACCGACCACCGCATCAATCTGACCCTGTACCGGCTCAACGAAATCGTCGCCGGCGACCTGGACGAGGTGGTCGGGGCGCTGCTGTCCGAACACCAGGCCGGCCAACTCGCCGCCCTGGCCGACGGGCAGGGCTAGGCGGTCGCGGTGCGACTGGACGACGCCCTGCGCCAGGCCCGCGAACAGCTGGCCGCCTCGCCCAGCCCGGGGCTGGACGCGGAACTGCTGCTCTGCCGGGTGATCGGTGAGTCCCGCACTTACTTGCGCACCTGGCCGGAACGTCCCCTCAGCGACAGCCAGCAGCGGGTATTCCAGGCGCTGGTGGCACGCCGCGCCCAGGGGGAACCGGTGGCCCACCTCACCGGCGAGCGGGAATTCTTCGGCCGCCCGTTTCTGGTCAGTCCGCACACCCTGATCCCGCGCCCGGACACCGAAACCCTGGTGGAAACCGTGCTGGAAACCCTCACCGATACCCCGCTGCGGGCGGTGGACCTGGGCACCGGCAGCGGCGCCATCGGCGTTACCCTGGCGCTGGAACGCCCGGCCTGGACGCTGACCCTGACCGACGCCAGCCGGCGGGCCCTGGCGGTGGCGCGGGACAACGCCGAGCGCCTGGGCGCCCGCGTCGCCCTGGTGTGCTGCGATTGGCTCGACGGCCTGGGCGGGCCCTTTGATCTGATTGTCAGCAACCCGCCCTACATCGATCCCCAGGACGCGCATTTGCAGCAGGGCGACCTGCGCTTTGAGCCGCGCTCCGCGTTGGCGGCCAACGACCACGGCCTCGCCGACCTGCGGGTGATCGCCGCCCAGGCCCATGACACCCTGGCGCCGGGCGGCTGGCTGGTGCTCGAGCACGGCTTCGACCAGGGCGGCGCGGTGCGCACCCTGCTGGGCGAGCGCGGCTTCCAGGCCGTGACCACCCGGCAGGACCTGGAAGGCCGCGACAGGGTAACCTTGGGCCATGTCTGACTACGACGGCGACGCCCTCAACGATGAGCAGCTGCTGCGCTACAGCCGGCAGCTTCTGCTTCAGGAATTCGACCTCGATGGCCAGCAGGCGCTGGCCGACGCCCGGGTCTTGCTGGTCGGCTGCGGTGGCCTGGCCAACCCCGCCGCGCTCTACCTGACCGGCGCCGGGGTAGGGCGCTTGTTGCTGGTGGACGACGACCGGGTGGACCGCAGCAACCTGCATCGCCAGGTGGCGTTCCGTGACGACCAGGTGGGCGACGGCAAGGCCGGGGCACTGGCCGCCCAACTGCGCGCGCTCAACCCGGACGTGGCCGTGGAGCCCCATATCGCCCGCGCCGACAGCGCCTGGCTGGATCGGTGTCTGCCCGAGGTGGATCTGGTGCTGGATTGCAGCGATAACTTCAGCACCCGGCAGGCGGTCAACGCCGCCTGTGTGGCGCACCGCAAACCTTTAGTGAGCGGCGCTGCCATCCGCCTGGACGGCCAACTCGCGGTGTTCGATCTGCGCCACCCGGACAGCGCCTGCTACGCCTGCGTCTACGGCGCCGGCACCGACGGCGACCTGGCCTGCAGCGAAGCCGGCATCCTCGGCCCGGTGGTGGGCACCGTGGGCACGTTGCAGGCGCTGCTCGCCATCCATTTGCTCACCGGCACCCCGGTGGCGCCGGTGCTGAGACTGTTCGACGGGCGCACCCTGGGCTGGCGCGAGGTGGCCTTCAAGAAAGACCCGGGCTGCCCGGTATGCGGCAACGGCTAGCCGGCCGGCGGCGTGGACAGATACTGATCGAAAAACGCCTGGCTGTTGGCGTAGGCGCCAAAAATACCGCCCTCCCGTTCCAGACTGTTCAGTACTCCTTGATGCAGATCCGGGTGGGCGGCACCGCAGCAATCCTCCAGCAGCAGGCAGTCGAACCCGCGATCATTGGCTTCACGCATGGTCGAGGACACACAGACATCGGTGGTGACGCCGAGCAGTAGCAGATGACGAACGCCCCGGCTGCGCAATATCTGCTCCAGGTCGGTGGCGTAGAAGGCCCCGTTGCCGCACTTGTCCACCACCGGCTCGCCGGGCAGTGGTCGCATCTCTTCGATAAAATCCCAGCCTTCCTCGTCGCGCACCAGCAGCCGGCCGAGCGGTCCCCGGCTGCCGATGGCGGCGCCGGCGCGGGCCGCGCGCAGGCGTTTGCAGTCGTTCAGGTCGGACAGATCGCGGCGGTGGCCCTCACGAGTATGAATGACCGTCAGGCCCAGCGCCCGCGCGGCGGCCAGGGCGCCCCGGGCCGGCGCCACGCTGCGCCGGGTGTGTTCCAGCGATTCGCCGAGGCTGGCGAAATAGCCGCGCGGATCGAGGAAGTCCTTTTGCATGTCGATGGCCACCAGCGCGGTGTCGTCGGCCCGCCAGGCGCCCGCCACCGGCCACGGATAGGGCACGCTGGCGTGGCTGCTGGCGCGGCTGTCCAGCGGTGCTTTTACGGCGTTTTCTGAATTCATTGGTCGCTCCCTTCGGCACCTTCGAGCCAGGTGGTGGGGAAGCGCAGTTTGACGTTGTCCGGGTTGCCGATGATGGCGCCGGTGCCGGTTTCGATGCCCACGAAATCGGCGCTGGGCACACCGTCGCCCAGTAAACCGTGCTCAAACGCGAAGCCGGTGATCTGTTTCTGGGTGGCGACGAATTCATCGCCGGTAATCAGCGATTGCGCCTGCGTCGGGTCGAGAAAGTCGATGGTGCGCAGTTGGCTGCGGGCGCCGGCCAGGTCGGTGTTCAGGGTGTCGGCGGTGAATGCCATCAGCGCGTCGTGGCGCGGGTGCGCCGGGTCGAGCAGGGCGGCCGCCTCGTACCAGGCCCCGGCGATGGCGCGGCCCAGGTCCGGGTTGTCCCGCAATGCCTCGGTGCGCAGGATCATGGTGTCGAGCAACTCGCCATAAATGTCCGAGGAGTCGAACACCAGGGTGGTGCCCGGGTACTGGGACAGAATTTCGCTGAGTTGCGGCTTCCAGGTGGCGACGGCCTCGGTATCGGAGGATTCGAACACACTGGCGATGTCCGCGTCCGAGGTGTTCACCACGGTCACGTCCCGCTCGCTCAGGCCCTGCGTTTGCAGTGCCCGGGCCAGCATGTAGTGCGAGCCGGACAACTCCACCAGATTGATCCGTTTGCCTTCCAGGTCGGCCACGGTCTTGTCCTTGCCGCGCAGCACGATGCCGTCGCTGCCGTTGGAGGTGCTCAGCGGCATGATCACGGTGGTGTCCACCCCGGAGGCGGCGGGAATGGTAAGCGCGTCCAGCGACATGGCGATCACCGCGTCGAACTGTCCCAGGGAAAACTGGGTGATCGCTTCCACGTAATCGTTCATCTGTACCGCTTCCAGGTCGAAGCCGTAGCGGTCGCCCCATTTCTCCAGAATGCCGTTTTCCTCGGCGTAGGCCAGGGGCATGGAGCCGGCGTACAGGGTCCAGGCCACGCTATAGGATTCGCGCGCCTGGACCGGGCCGGTGACAGCGGCGAGCAGCAGGGTGAACAGCAGGGCGGGGCCCAGGGTCAGGCGCTTGGCGCTAACGTGCATGACGATCTCCCGAAAAGGTAAGCGAGCCTCCACCATAAAAAGCGGTGGCGACGGCTAACATGACCGTCCTTGCAGGTTCACGTGCGCGCCGCCGCCAGCAGCTGTTCGACGAACGCCTGGGTAACCGGCCGGGTGGTGCTGTCCGGATGCATCGCCACCTGCAGATCGCTGGCGTGCCGGAGACGTTCGGTATCGAGCGCGATCAGCTCGCCGCGGGCCACCCAGGGCGCGGCGTAGTGATCCGGCAGAAAGCCCAGGTGGCCGCCGCTGAGAATCAATACGGCGATCGCTTCCAGGTTGGCGGTGAAGGTAATGCGCTCGCGCTCGCCGAGATTGAGCAGGGTCATTTCCTGGTCGTGGAGGAAGCGCCGGGACACCAAACGGCTTCGTGCCAGGGCATCGCGCCGCTGGTCGGCGGGCACGCCGACGATCGGGTGATCGGGGGCGGCGTAGAGATTGTCGGTTTCCTGGTACAGCGGTTGGTAATGAAGCTGGTCGTGGCGGCTTTCGAACACGCTGATCGCCAGGTCCAGCCGTTTCTCCAGCAACTGCCGCTCCATCTCTTCCGGCGCCAGCACCTCCAGACCCAGGCGCACGTCCTCGCGGGGTGGGCTCTGAAAGGCGCGCAGCGCCGGCACCAGCGGACAGTTCGGATCGGTGATGATGTTGTCGATGATGCCCAGGCGCAGCTGCCCGCTGGACACGCCGCGCAGCCCCTCCACGGTCTGTTCGAAGCCGCGCAGCGAGGTGAACAGCCGCAGCGCCTGCTGGTGCACGGTTTCTCCCTCCGGTGTGAGCCGGAACCCCTGGCGGCCGCGTTCGCAAAGGCGCACGCCCAGACGGCTCTCCAGCTGGCTGAGTGCCCGGCTAATGGTGGAGGCGTCCTTGTTGAGCGGCCCTTGGGCGTTGGCGATGCCGTTCGCTTCCACCACGGCGAAGAAGATCTGCAGTGAGTTCAGATCCGCGCCGGCCAGTTTCATGGCGCCCTCCCGGAAAGCGTCACCACCTGAGCGTTCAGTTCGGTGATCTGGCGCGCCATATCGGTCATCAGGCCGTGAATCAGCGACGGCTTGGCGCGGATCAGATGGTGAAAGCCGTCGCTGGGGATATGCATCGCCGAACAGCGGCTGCGCGCGCGCACGGTGGCGCCACGGGGGGCGCCGGTCAGCACGGCGATGGCGCCCAGCAGTTCACCCTGGCCGACCCGGCCCACCACCACCTCGTCGACCAGCACGTCCGCCTCGCCCTCGAACAGGTTGTAAACGCCATCGGCGCGGTCGCCCTGACGCAGTATCAGATCGCCGGGGTGGAAATAGGCGAAGCGCGAGCCGGTGTGGTTTTCCTCTGGCGTCAGAGCGGCCAGGCAGCGGGTCAGCAGCGCCTGCTGCATGATCAGCAACTCGCTCCAGCGGCGCGCCAGCTCGGGGGCGGCGGTGATCTCCCGGAGCAGGTCAGTGAAATCATAGCCGGCCAGCAGCACCGCGCTGTCGGCCTGGAAAACGATGTCGTCGCCGGGGTCGGGGACAATCAGGTCCCCTTCGTCCCACAGCAACAGGCGCCGTCCCTGGCAGCAGGCCGCCAGGGTGCCGCCGCGCACCACGTAAAGGCGGTTGGCGGCCAGGCCGTCACGGCGGGCGTCGGTGGTGGCGGGCAGGGACAGGGTGGCCGGCGTTTGACGCAGGTCCCGGATCACGGCGTCGCCGAGTTGTTTGTAGTGTCGGGCCAGAGCGGTCAGGCCCTCGAGAGTTTCACCCAGGGGTATCATGCGTTGCGTACTTCCACGGCTTGCAGCGGGTCGGCATTCTTTTACAGAGACGGCATAAGCAGAGATTATGCCAGCTTCATGACCCCGCGCGGAGACTCGACGCGGTGCAGGTCAGTAGTCGCGCTGGCGTGGCTGAAAGCGGGGCTCGCGCTTTTTCAGATTGGCGGCCATGGCCTCGCCCTGATTGCGGCCGCGCAGCAGCTTGAACTGCAGGCTGGATTCCTGATCGAAGGCCTGGTCCTCGGCGGCGTGGCGGGTGCGCTGAAACAGCGCTTTGGTGGCGCTCACCGCGTCCGGGGAGCGGGAGATAATAGCGTCGGCCAGGGTCCGCGCCGCCTCTTCGGGCTGTTCCGCCACCTGTGTCACCAAGTGCAGGCTCTTGGCTTCCACGGCGTCGAAACGGCGGCCGGTCATGGCCAGCTCCTTGGCCACGTCCATGGGCACTAATTCGCGCAAAGTGACGGTCCCGGTCATGTCCGGGATCAGGCCCCATTTGCTCTCCAT
>JBFJUC010000087.1:0-9262 GCA_041624875.1 Alcanivorax sp. | reverse complement strand
GGTGGCCGCCCGCCGCCCCGGCCCTCTCTCTTCGCACTCTCGACCTGAAAGGTAGGAGCACATGACCGATCGAATCAAAAAAGGTGGCCTTGAGATTGCCGCCGAACTCCACGACCTGGTAGCCAACGAGATCGCTCCCGGCACCGGTGTGGAACCGGATCATTTCTGGACGCAGATGGAGACCATTCTGGCCGACCTGGCGCCGCGCAATAAGGCGTTGCTGGCCAAGCGTGACGACATCCAGAAAACGGTCGACGCCTGGCACCTCAAGCGTCAGGGCGCGAAGATCGACTTGAACGAGTACAAGGATTTCCTCAAGGAAATCGACTACCTGCTGCCCGAAGGCGAAGACTTCAAAGTGGGCACCGCCAATGTGGACGACGAAATCGCCCACATAGCCGGTCCCCAGCTGGTGGTACCGGTGCGCAACGCGCGCTTCGCCCTGAACGCGGCCAACGCCCGCTGGGGCAGCCTCTACGATGCCCTCTACGGCACCGACATGATTTCCGACGAGGGCGGGGCCGAGAAGGGCGGCGCTTACAACCCCAAGCGCGGCGACAAGGTGATTGCCTGGGCCCGCGACTTCCTGGACCAGTATTTCCCGCTGGCCAACGGCTCGCACAAGGACAGCACCGGCTACGCCATCGTTGACGGCAAGCTGGTGGTGCGTCTGAAGGACGGCGAGAGCGGCCTGAAGGACGAACGCCAGCTGCAAGGCTACCGTGGTGACGCGGCCGGCCCGGACGGCGTGCTGCTCAAGCACAACAACCTGCACGCGGAAATCCAGATCGACGACCAGCACCCGATCGGCGCCGAGGACCCGGCGCACGTCAAAGACGTACTGATGGAGTCCGCCATCACCACGATCCAGGATTGCGAGGATTCCGTGGCCGCGGTGGACGCCGAAGAGAAAGTCGAGGTGTACCGCAACTGGCTGGGCCTGATGAAGGGCGATCTCAACGAGAGCTTCGAGAAAGGCGGCCGTACCGTGACCCGGGATCTCAACCCGGACCGCCAGTACACCGGCCTGGACGGCGCCACCCTGACCCTGCAGGGCCGCTCCCTGCAGCTGGTGCGCAACGTCGGCCATCTGATGACCAACCCGGCGATCCTCTACAACGGCGAGGAAATCCCCGAGGGCATCATGGACGCCATGGTCACCGTACTGGCGGCCATGCATGACCTGAAGAAGAGCGAAGGCCCGCGTAACAGCCGCACCGGCTCCGTGTACATCGTGAAGCCGAAAATGCACGGCCCCGAGGAAGTGGCCTTCGCGGTGACCCTGTTCGAGCGTGTCGAGGACGCCCTGGGCCTGCCGGAGAACACCCTCAAGATCGGTATCATGGACGAAGAGCGCCGCACCACCATCAACCTGAAGCAGTGCATTCGCGAAGCCAAGGACCGCGTGATCTTCATCAACACCGGCTTCCTGGACCGTACCGGCGATGAAATCCACACCTCCATGGAAGCCGGCCCGATGGCGCGCAAAGGCGACATGAAAGGCCTGCCGTGGATCAACGCCTACGAAAACTGGAACGTGGACATCGGCCTGGAATGCGGCCTGAAGGGCGTCGCCCAGATCGGCAAGGGTATGTGGCCCAAGCCCGACGAAATGGCGGAAATGATGGCCACCAAGGCCGGCCACCCGAAAGCCGGCGCTAACTGCGCCTGGGTGCCGTCGCCCACCGCCGCCACCCTGCACGCCACCCACTACCATGAGATCAACGTGCAGCAGGTGCAGGACCAGATCGCCGGCCGTGGCCGCGCCTCCCTGGACGACATCCTCACCATCCCGCTGCTCGACCGCGAGCTCAGCGCCGAGGACATCCAGCAGGAGCTGGACAACAACGCCCAGGGCATCCTCGGTTACGTGGTGCGCTGGATCGACCAGGGCGTGGGCTGCTCCAAAGTGCCTGACATCAACAACGTGGGCCTGATGGAAGACCGCGCCACCTGCCGCATCTCCAGCCAGCACATCGCTAACTGGTTGCACCATGACGTGGTCAGCAAGGACCAGGTGATGGAAACCATGAAGCGCATGGCCAAGGTGGTGGACGAGCAGAACGCCGGCGACCCGACTTACACCAATATGTCGGACGACTTTGACGGCAGCCTGGCCTTCAAGGCCTCCTGCGACCTGGTGTTCGAAGGTACCGCGCAGCCCAGCGGCTACACCGAGCCGGTTCTGCACCGCCGTCGCCTGGAGCTGAAAGCCCAGCGCGGCTGATTCTCCACGACAGCGCGGCACCACGAAAAAGCCCGGCCTTCGCGCCGGGCTTTTTTTGTTTGTGGGAGGCGGCCTTGTAGGAGCGGGCGAGGCCCGCTCCTACAATTCGCTTTATTCGCCGGCGATATCCACCTTCACCTCAAGGGGCAGGGCGAAGCGGTCGCTACGGGTGCTGGCGCCGCTCAGGCCGGTGGCGGATTGGCTTTCGCTGACGGTGATCTGCCCGAGCGGCTGCCATTGCCCGGGGGTGACCACCAGGGTGCTGCTGGCTTGTTGAGTGCGGGCGTTCCGCCGGCCGGCGGGCTCGTCGAAGCGTTGCTCAATGGTCAGGCGCACCCGACCGTCACTGGTGATCACCGGGGTGATGTCGATGCCCTGTTTGAGTGCCAGCAGCGCCGGGAACTGGGTGCCGGTGAGCGCCACCAGGCTGCCCTGGCTGATCCCCGCCGGATGACCGGACAGGGTGTTGATGCTGTAGAGGTCCTGGCGTCGGGTGGTGACGGTGTTGGCGCCGGCGCGCACGCCCTGGCCGTTGATGCGGATATCGCCGCTGGCGCCGCTGCTGTCGCCCTGGCGGCGCAGTTGCACGGTGACCGTGCGCGGCACCTCGGGCATGTCGCCGAGGGCGCCCAGTATCGCGTCGAAGTTACGGTCGTCGGTGCGGATCACCAGCTTGCCCTGATAGGCGTTGGCGTAACCGCCTTCCGGCAGCAGCGGGCGGATCACCGGCAGCAGGGCCTCGGCGTCGGCGCGCTGGATCACGTGGATCGACATGTCGTCGGCGCGGGCGGCGCCGGAGAGTGCCAGCAACACCAGCAGAGCCAGCGCCGCCATCAGGGCAGGGCGGTTCGCGCCCGCAAGCGGTCGGCGTTGATGACGGTACGGAGGTGGTGACGATAACAGCATCACGACAGTCCCTGTTCGGCTGGAACCCGCATCATAGCCGTAAGTCGCCACCGCTGAATACCGGACCGGGGGGCACGGGCCGCGCTAAGGCGCTACCCGACGACCCTGTTCCCAGCGGGCGTGCAGCAACTGGCCGTCACGGTCCCGAATCCAGCCCTCGCCCTGGGCCCGACCCTGTTGGTAGGGGGTAATCCGCTCCACCTGGCCTTGCCGGTTGTATTCGACGAAACGGCCCTGGCGCTTGCCGTCCTGATAGTGGCCTTGCAGAAGCGGGTAGCCCTCGGGGGTGGTCTCCCGGTAAGGCCCGTCCAGCCGGCCGGCCTGGAAATGGGCAAAGGTGTGGTTGCCGTTGAGGCTGACCTCGAACACTTCGCCCTGGCGTTTACCGTTCTTGAAGGTGGCGCGGTAGCTCAGTTCGCCGTCCTGGAAGCGCTTCCAGGTGCCGGTGGCGTCGCCATGGTTATAGTGCCGTTCGGCGAGCAGCGCCCCGGAGGCGGAACGCAGGCGCCAGCCGCCGTGCAGCTCGCCGTCCACGTAGGTGGCGGTTTCCTGCTCGCCGGTGTCGCGCAGGGTGTGCCATTCGCCGACCGGCACGCCATCGCGGTACTGGCCGGATTCCAACACCTCGCCGTCGGCGTTTTCAGTGCGCCAGGGACCATGCTGTTTGTCTTGCCGGTAGTGCGTATAGGTCCAGCGTTGCTGTTCCGGGCCGCTGCGCTCGCGGACCTCGCCGTCCAGTCGGCCCTGTTTGAAGTGCGACACCGAGGTCAGACGGTCCTCGGCGTCGTAGCCGCGCCAGGTGCCGGTGCGCAGGCCCTCGGCCATGTGGCCTTCCTCGCGGCCGCCGCCGTATTGGCTGACGATCCGGTGCCCTTGGGCGATGCCGTTCACGTCATGTTCCAGGCGCACCACCTTGCCGTTTCTAAACCCGGTGGTCCATTCGCTGTTGTCCTGGGCATAGCGCAAGCTGACGCGCTGGGGCGGGCCGCTGCCGTCGTGATCGGCGATCACCCTCAGCCATACCGGCGCATCGTTGCGGTAGCGGCCCTGGGCGTCGCGCTGGAAGCTGGCTTCGCGCCGCCGGTAACGCCCCTCGCTGTCTTTGCTCCAGGCCATGAACACGCCGGGGGCGGTGTAGCCGGCGTGGCCGATGCGATGGCCGTCGCGGTCATAGCGATTGTAGAAGTTGTCGTAATCGCCGTTTTTATAGCGCCGTTCCTCGTAGATCTGGCCGCCGTCCGGGCCGCCGCCCTCGCCGTAATAATTGATCCGCATGCCATGGCGGGTGCCGTCCCGGTAGGGGAGCTCGAGCAGCAGGTCGCCGTCTTCGTCGTAGTGCTTTTCGGTGCCGTCGAGTTTGCCGGCGGTGTAGGGCTTGAGCTTTTCGATCTGGCCGTTCTCGAAATAGGAGGTCACCTCGCCGTGCAGGCGGCCCTGGTCGTCGCTGTGGCCCCGCTGTTTGATACTGCCGTCCGGATACAGATAGCGCCAGTCGCCGAACCAGTCCGCGTCCTCGCCGGCGCCGGCCCGTGCTCCTTCAGCGTAGAGCGCGTCGTTTTCGCGGTAATGGGCGCGGTACAGATAGCCGGGGCCCTCGGGGTTTTCCGGCAGTGGCACGTCCACGTAATAAAGGGCCTTCTCGGGGTCCTTCGCGGGGTTATCGTACTGGCTGAAATAGCGGCGCTCGGCGTGGCCGGCGCCGGCCAGCATCAGCAGCCCGGTGGCCAGGGCAAGCAAGGGACGGTGTCTCATTGTGGCAACTCCGGCAGTTCCGCCGTCAGGGTACGGCGTTGTTCGTCCCGCCCACGCAGGAAGCGAACCGATTCGACCGGCCCCCAGAAGCGCCGCACGCCTTGGTCGTCCTCGCCAAGTGGCTGTAGTGCCAGACCGGTGGCATCGAGCGCGGCGTAATCGAGATGCTCGATACCGCCGCAGTCATCGTCCAGCACCACGCCGTTGTGGTCCACGAAGCGCGCGCAGCCGGGGGCCTTCGGGGTCAGGGTGACGGTCTCCACCTCGCCGGGGCAGCGTACTTCGAAGGTGATTTCGCGGCCGTAGAAGTAGTGGATCTGGTCGTCCTCGGTGCGCAATTCGAAGCCGGGCCGAGTGTCCTTATGCCGGTCGCCGCCGGCCCAGGTAAAGTGCAGGGGCGTGCCGTGATGGGCGCTGCCGTCTGCCGGGGTCAGGGTGCACAGGCGCAGGCCCGACGGGCCGGTGACGCGCAGCCGGTTTTGGTCCTGGCCGCGCAGTTTGATCTGTTTCAGCAGGCCGCCGGGCCGATCCGGGACTGGCGGCAATGGTGATATGTCGTGCCGCGCGCCGCCGGGATCGCGCATCGGCTCGTCGGGCAGCGGTCGCACTGTGAAGGTCAGAGACCGCCCTTGCCGCTGCAGCGGCGTCAGCCGCAGCGCCGCGATGGGGGCTTTGGTGAGCAGACTGACCCGCGCTGGCGGCATGCCCAGCGTCAGCCGGTTGACGAAGGTTGCCGCGGAGGTATCCGCTTGATTCGGGGCGCGATACACCACCGCGAAGTCGAGAAGTTCGCCCTCAGCGCCCAGGGGGCGGGCGCTCAGCCGTCCTTCGTTTTCCAGACGCAAGTCGACGCGCCGTTCTTTCCATTCCAGTACCCGGGCGCCCTCGGGCAGGGCATCGCCTTGACGGACGGTGACCGATTCCCCCGGTATCCAGAGGCTGGCCTGGCCGTCAACGGTGATCGGCTCGCCGCTCGGCATCGGGTGGTTGGGAATGGGAATAAGCAGGTCGCGGCCCAGGTCCTGCGGGCCCGGGTCCGCCAGGCCATAGAAGCCGCCGGATTCGGCCAGGCGGTTCATGGTCAGGCCCGCCGGCGCGTCGCCCTGAAGGCCGGTGAGATGAAAACTGGTCTGTTGCTGTAACGGGGTGGCCAGCATCCAATCCCCGGTGGTGACCAGGCGGTGCTCGTCGGGCCGATAGAACAGGCTGTCCTCCAGGCTGTCGAGCAAGGTATTCACATGTTCGGCGCTCTGCAGGGGCTGCAGCGTCTCGGCCTCCATGAAGATCGGATCGGCCAGCCGGCGCTTGGTGTAATCCGCCTGCATTTCCGCCTGTATCGGATCCACATCCCAGTCCTTTACCGGGTAGGGGTAATGGGTTTGGCTGATCAGCAGCAGGCGCTGCTCCACCCGCGCGTTCTGCTCCGCCAGGGTCACCGCGCTGTGCAGGCGCAGGGCTTCGGGCATGCCGGAGGGCCAGCGGGCGATCATTCGCGCCTGGCCGGTGACGCCGTCACCGTCCAGGGTAAGTTTGATCAATACCCGGTCGCCGTCCCGGCCCAACACTTCATAGTCGGCGGTGATGCTGGGCAGCCCCCAAAGCGCGGCCTCCGCCCGCCAAGTGTCGCCGGGGCGGGGGTCGTCGGGCAGAGGGACCGCCGTGGCGGTGGCCTGATCGAGCAATTGCTGCACTTTGTCGCCAAAGCGCTCCACCAGCGCCTCATAGAGCGCCTGATCGGCGATCCGCGTGTCGGTGATTTCACCGTCCTCGATGCGGCTCAAGGTGCCGGTGGACAGAAATTTCAGCAGCGGTTCGGCGCGCTCGCCGAGCCGGTTCAGGTCGCGGGTATCCAACTCGCCGCTGCCCAGGCGCAGCCAGGGCAGGGTGGTGCGGATCCAGCGGCCGTCATCGGGCCCGTCGGCGATGCGGTTGCGGACCAGTGCCTTGAGGTTCATGTCCTGGCTGTAGTCGCCGTCCAGAGGCGTCATGGTCTGATGGGCGACGAGCAGGAAATCGTCCTCGTAGTCGCTGTCGGGGGCCGGGTTGTCCTGGCAGGCGGTGATCAGGAAAAAGCAGAAAAAAACCAACAAAAAACGCATAATGGCAAACTCCATAACGCGCGGAATTGTAGCCAATATAGGCGCGGCGCGTTGGGCCGCGAGCCAGAAATGTGAATTAAGTTGTCCTAAATGATGTCCCTTCTCGAGACGCAACATGTTTGGTAATAGCCGGGCGGTAACCAGTAACCAGGAGGGGGTGCACCCCGCCCTGGAAGCCACGGTGCGTCGCCACCTGGCGCACCCCTGGCGCGCGCCGCTCGGCGATTACGATCGCGAGGCGTTCGCCCGGGCGCGGGCCTGGGTGGGGAATTCGAGACGGCCGCTGATTCTGGATTCGGGGTGCGGCACCGGCCGCTCGTCAACGCTATTGGCGCGGCGGTATCCGGAGGCGCTGGTGCTCGGTCTGGACCAGTCCGCCCACCGTTTGGCGCGCGCGGAGCGCCGTGTTGATCCACCCGCCAACCTGCTGCTGGTGCGCACCGATTGCGCCGGTTTCTGGCGCCTGGCGGAGACGGCCGGTTGGCGACCCTGGCGGCATTACCTGCTGTACCCGAACCCCTGGCCGAAGAGCGCCCACTTGAAGCGCCGCTGGCATGGCCACCCGGTTTTCCCGCATTTGTTGTCGTTAGGCGGTACTTTGGTGCTACGCACCAACTGGGAGCTTTACGCCCGGGAGATGGGCGAGGCACTGGCGATGGCGGGCCTTGCGGCATCGCTGAACGAACTGTCGTCCGACGGCGAGTCGCTCACTGACTTCGAATACAAGTACCGACACAGCGGCCACCGGTTGTGGGAACTGACCGCCGAACGTTGAAAGACGCCTCATAGACGCAGTTCGCGCAGCTCCCGGTTGGCCTGGCCCCGTTCCCAGGCGCGCTCGAACTCCTCCGCCCGGCGCGGCCCGAGGGGCAGGGCGTGGGCGCACAGGTCCAGCCGTTCCGGGCGGGGCCAGCCAGGGGCCTGGAACAGGCCGGTGCGGTCGGCGACGGCGAAGCACAGGCGCGGGTCGGCGTCGTCGGCGTGCGTTTGGCGCAGTTGAAGCCGGGACGGCAGCCGGCGGCCCAGGTGAATCAGGCCGTGACCGGTCTTCACCGCGCGCCCGGCGTCGTCGAACAGCACCCGCAAGTCGGCGCGTGGCGAGGACAACGCCAAGTGCTTGAGGGCCGCCAGGACGTCGCCATCGTTGCTGAGGGCGTCCAGCTCGGGGACGCGCAACCACAGGCGACGCCGGCCAGCGCGGATCAGCGCCGCCAGGGCCGCCGTCGCGCAGGGCGGATGGTGAAGGGTGCGGTCTTCGCCGATCCGGACGTCCATGGGTGTGGCCGCTTCAGGTGAGCAGTTTGAACATCTGGCGGTGGGGGATGTGGGCGTCCATGAAAATCCCTCCGGAGGCGGAGAATCCGGCGCCTTCGTAGAAACTGGTGGCATGGGTCTGGGCGTAGAGGAAGATTTCCCGCATATCAGCGGCGCGGGCGGCTTCTTCGGCGGCCACCAGCAGGGCCCGGCCGATGCCGCTGTTGCGGCGGGTTTCCACCACGCACAGCCGGCTGATCTGGCCACTGCCCAGCAAGCGGATGCAGCCGATTGGCTGCTGATCGTCGTCAAAGGCCAGGAAGTGGCGCGACGCCGGGTCGGCGCCGTCCCATTCCAGCTCTTCGGGGACACCCTGTTCGCCGATGAAGACGCGCTCACGCAGGGCGCTGAGTTCGGCACGGTGTTCGTCCCAGGAGGTTTCAATAATGCTAAAGGCCATGGCGTTCTCGTTAAAGCTCGGCAAAGTAGCCCTGGTCTATCCAGTGGTTAAGCAGGTCGCGGCTGTCGGCGTTAAGCACCTCAGCCAGCTCGTCGTGTCGGTAGCGGCGCTGGCGCGCAAGTAGGCGCGCCAGCGGCATCTGGCCCTGATCGAGAGGCCAGGGTTCTCCGTTCAGCCAAGCGGTGTCGCCGTGGCAGAGAAGCCGCGCGCCGCCATGACGGATCAGCGCCGTGGCGGGTTCAGCGGCGCGAATGTGCGCCGGGTCGATCAGAAAATCAAGTCCTGTCTGCCGGGGCGTGCTGAGCCAGCGGGCCAGGGCGCGCCCGGCGGCGCGGCGATCCAGCAGCCCGAAGGCGCGGTCGAGCATGGCGTCGCGTTCGGCGACACTCAGTTCGCCGGCGTCCTCCACCGGCGCGCGGCCCGGGTCGGTGTGTAACTGCTCGTCGGTGTCGGCGAGGGTTTCGGCGACCATTTCAGCGAGCAGGTCCCGGTAGTCCGGGGCCCGGAAGCCCACCGACCAGGTGATGCAGTCGCTGTCCAGCGCCACGCCATGGTGGGCAACGC
>JBFJUC010000086.1:0-9346 GCA_041624875.1 Alcanivorax sp. | reverse complement strand
GTCGAAGCCCCCGGTTTCAACGTCCACCACCACCGGCAGGAAGCCGCGGAAGCGCAAGGCCAGGGACGGGTGTTGATTAGTCATGCTCTCTCCAGTCAGCGGTCGACATGCTACCCGATTACCGCAGCCCGGGACAGGTGACGGCGGCGGACGGGCGCGGGTACAATACGCGCCTTTCTAATCGCGAGTTCTTGGAGTGACGCATGTCTGATATCAACAAGGTGGTACTGGCCTATTCCGGCGGCCTGGACACCTCCGTGATCGTCAAGTGGTTGCAGGAAACCTACAACTGCGAAGTGGTCACCTTCACCGCTGATATCGGTCAGGGCGAGGAAGTGGAACCGGCCCGCGCCAAAGCCGAGGCGATGGGCGTGAAGGAAATCTACATCGAGGATCTGCGCGAAGAGTTCGTGCGCGACTATGTGTTCCCGATGTTCCGCGCCAACGCCATCTACGAGGGCGAGTATCTGCTCGGCACCTCCATCGCCCGCCCGCTGATCGCCAAGCGTTTGGTGGAGATCGCCGCCGAGACCGGCGCCGACGCCATCTCCCACGGCGCCACCGGCAAGGGCAACGACCAGGTGCGCTTCGAGCTGGGCGCCTACGCCCTGGCGCCCGGTATCCAGGTGATCGCCCCGTGGCGCGAGTGGGATCTGAACTCCCGCGAGAAGCTGATGCAGTTCTGCGAGGACCATGAGATTCCCGTGGACTTCACCAACAAGAAGAAAAAGTCGCCGTACTCCATGGACGCCAATCTGCTGCACATCTCCTACGAGGGCGGCAACCTGGAAGATCCCTGGTGGGAAGCGGAAGAAGACATGTGGCGCTGGAGTGTCAGCCCGGAAGCGGCGCCGGACCAGCCCACTTACGTGACCCTGACCTACGAGAAAGGTGACATCGTCGCCATCGACGGCGAGCGCCTGAGCGCCGCCGAGATTCTCAGCAAGCTCAACAAACTGGGCGGCGACAACGGTATCGGCCGCCTGGACATCGTCGAGAACCGCTATGTGGGCATGAAGTCGCGGGGCTGCTACGAAACCCCCGGCGGCACCATCATGCTGCCGGCCCACCGCGCCATCGAGTCGCTGACCCTGGACCGCGAGTCCGCCCACCTGAAGGATTCGGTGATGCCCAAGTACGCCGAGCTGCTCTACAACGGCTACTGGTGGTCCCCGGAGCGCCTGGCGCTGCAGAAACTGATCGATGCCACCCAGGAAAACGTCAACGGCGAAGTGCGCATGAAGTTGTACAAAGGCGCCGCCACCGTGGTCGGCCGCCGTTCTGACAACGACAGCCTGTTCGACGCTTCCATCGCTACCTTCGAGGACGACGCCGGCGCCTACGACCAGAAAGACGCCGAGGGCTTCATCAAGCTGAACGCCCTGCGCCTGCGCATCGCCGCCAAGAACGGCCGCAAACTGTCCTGATCGCCCCTGAACAGCGGGCCTCGGCCGGGGTCCGCTGTTACACATCGTCAATGGAAACCTCTCCGTTCTTGTACGAAGGTACCGATTAAGGCAGTCCTTCGAATCACAACAACAGAAAGGTGGACCATGGCGATGTTCCCTGTTCCCTCGTTTGCAGCCGCCCGGGCCGGGCTCTGCCTGGCGTTGATGCTGGTGGCCGCACCGGCGATAGCCGGTTGGCCGTTCAACCTGTTTTCTCCGCCCGAGTTCTCCGACCAGACCCGCGACGTCATCTTCGTCGGCAATAACTGGGAAGGCACGGTCAATGTGATCGATGCCGAGACCTACGAGCCGCTCGGCACCATCAACGCGATTCCCGATAAGACCGAACGCACCACCGAAATCTACCTGAACCCGGTGCGGCTGTTGTTTTTCCAGGGCGTGCGCCTGCTGATCGGCGAAGGCAACCACCAGTACGTGGACGACATGTACAGCTCCAACGACGGCCGCCTGCTGGTGGTGTCGCGGCCCAGCTTCGCCGATGTGGTGGCGCTGGACGTGATTACCGGCGACGTGGTGTGGCGCTTCCAGGTGGACGGTTACCGCTCCGACCATATGGCGATCTCGCCGGACGGCCAGCATGTGGCGGTGTCCGCCTCCACCGGCGGCGTGGTGCATGTGCTGGACGTGGCCACCGGCGAAGAGGTGGGGCGCTTCCCGTCCGGGGATTCCCCCCACGAGAACATCTATTCCGAGGACGGCGAGCGCATCTTCCACGCCGCTATCGGCCAGGTATTCACGCCCCTGGACCGGGGGCGGGTGGTCAAGCGCCTGACCAAGGGCGAGCGTCTGTTCCAGATCGTCGACGCGGAAACCTTCGAGATCCTCAAGCGGTTCGACCTGCGCGAAAAGCTGGACGAAGCCGGCTACACCGACCTGAGCCCGGCGATCCGGCCGATGGCGCACACCGACGACGAGCGCTATTTTTACTTCCAGGTGTCGTTTTTCCACGGCTTTCTGGAGTACGACATGCAGGAAGACCGCATCACCCGTCTGGCGCACCTGCCGAATCTGGTGCCCAATCTGCCCCGCGAGAAATACGTCAACGACTCCGCCCACCACGGCATCGCGCTGAGTGGCGACCAGAGCACGCTGTGCGTGGCCGGCACCATGAGCGACTATGTGGCCATCGTGTCGCGGGAAACCTTTGAATACACCATTTTCACCGGCATCGGCGAGAAGCCTTATTGGGTGACCACCAGCGAGGACGGCGAGCACTGCTACATCTCCTGGAGCGGCACCGATCAGATGTCCGTGTTCTCCTACGACAGCGGCCAGGAAGTGGCCCGGCTGGATGTGGGGGACCACCCGCAGCGGGTCCGGGAAGGGCGTATACTGGAAAACTGGCTGTCCCCCTGAAGCGCCCGGCGGGCGCGGTCCGCCGGTAAAATTTAAGCTATTGTCTGGCCCCGCCGGGCGTCCCTGTGTACTCTGCCGAAAAGTCGGCGCGCCGGGGGCGTGGCGGGGCTTTTTGTTATCCAGAAGCGTCCTGGCAAAAGGCAAGCGCATGAATAAAACCACCGTCGGCTGGCGGGAATGGGCCAGCCTGCCCGACCTGGGGATCAAGGCGATCAAAATGAAGGTGGACACCGGCGCGCGCACCTCGGCGCTGCACGCCTTCCAAGTGACCAGTTTCCAGCGTGACGGGCGCGAGTGGATCCGCTTCAGCATCCACCCGTTTCAGGATTCCGACCAGTCCCGGGAATGCGAAGCGCCTCTGTTGGACCGTCGTGTGGTGACGGATTCCGGCGGGCACCGGGAAGAGCGTCCGGTGATCAAGACCCTGCTCGCCGTGGGCGGGCGCCGCTGGCCGGTGGAGATGACCCTCACCGACCGTGACACCATGAAATTTCGCATGTTGCTTGGACGCACCGCCATGGATCAGTTGGTGGTGCATCCCCAGGCCTCATTTTTACTCGGTGGCAACGAGCATCAACCATGAAGATAGCGATTCTGTCCCGGAACAAGCACCTGTATTCCACCCGCCGTCTGGTTCAGGCGGGCCAGGACGCCGGTCACGAAATGCATGTGATCGACACCCTGCGCTGCTACATGAGCATGGTCTCCCATAAGCCGGAGATCCATTTCAAAGGGCAGGTGCTGGAAGGTTTCGATGCGGTAATCCCGCGGATCGGCGCCTCTGTGACGCAGTATGGCACGGCGGTACTGCGCCAGTTCGAGATGATGGGCGTATTCCCGGTCAACGAATCGGTGGCGATTTCCCGCTCCCGGGACAAGCTGCGCTCCCTGCAGCTTCTATCCCGCAAGGGCGTGGGCCTTCCGGTGACCGGCTTCGCCCACTCCCCGGATGATATTCCCGACCTGATCAACATGGTCGGCGGCGCGCCGCTGGTGATCAAAATGCTGGAAGGCACCCAGGGCATCGGCGTGGTGCTGGCGGAGACCCGCAAGGCAGCGGAATCAGTGATTGAGGCCTTTATGGGCCTGAACGTCTCGGTGATGGTGCAGGAATACATCAAGGAAGCCGGCGGCGCCGACATCCGTTGTTTCGTGGTGGGCGGCAAAGTGATCGCTGCCATGAAGCGCCAGGCCCTGCCCGGCGAGTTCCGCTCCAACCTGCATCGCGGCGGCACCGCCAGCCTGATCCGCATTACTCCGGAAGAGCGCGCCACCGCGGTGCGCGCGGCGCGCATCATGGGCCTGAACGTGGCCGGCGTGGACATTCTTCGCTCCCACCACGGCGCACTGGTGATGGAGGTGAATTCTTCGCCGGGGCTGGAAGGTATTGAAGCGGCCACCAACAAAGATGTGGCCGGCATGGTGGTGAAGTTTATTGAGAGTAATGCGCGGCCCCATCGTACTCAGACCAAAGGCGCTAAGGGCTGACGGCCAGTTGACAGTGGATAGTGGATAGTTGATAGCTGAAAAAGCTAAAACATGAATCCGGTGAGTGATGACGAGCAGTAACCGCAAGAGCAAACAGGAAGAGAAGGCGGCGCCGTTTGAATTGAACGGTACGCGGGTGATGCCGGGGACGCGGGTGAAGGTGGAGTTGCCGCTGGCGCAGCTGTACACGCAGACGCCGTTGAACGTGCCGATTCATGTGATTCATGGGCGGCGGCCGGGGCCGGTGTTGTTGGTCAGCGCGGCGATCCATGGCGATGAACTGAACGGTGTGGAGATTATCCGCCGGCTGCTGCGTCATTCCTCGCTGAACCGCCTTAACGGCACCCTGCTGGCGGTGCCGGTGGTCAATGTGTTCGGTTTTATTCATAAGACCCGCTACCTGCCGGACCGCCGTGATCTCAACCGCTCGTTTCCCGGTTCGGAAACCGGCAGCCTGGGCGCGCGCATGGCCTGGCAGTTCAAGACCCAGGTTTTAGACCGCGCCACCCACGCGGTGGACCTGCACACCGGCGCCATCCACCGCGCCAACCTGCCGCAGATCCGCGCCGACCTGTCCAACGATGACACCGCCGCCATGGCCGCCGCCTTTGGCGTGCCGGTGGTGATCAACTCGGTGCTTGGCGAGGGGACCCTGCGGGAAGTGGCCGAGGCCCAGGGCATTCCGGTGATCACCTATGAAGCCGGGGAGGCGCTGCGCTTCGACGAAAGCTCGATCCGTGCCGGCGTCAAAGGGGTGCTCAACATCATGCACCACCTTAAGATGACTGGACCGCGCCGCACCCGCGCCCCGCTGGAGCCGCACATCGCGCGCTCGTCGAGCTGGGTCCGCGCCGAACGCGACGGCGTTTTTCTACCGCTGGTGGCGCTGGGTGCCTGGCTGCGCAAAGGCCAATTGATCGGCCGTATCTCCAGCCCCTTCGGCGGTGAGGATGTGACCATCGAATCGCCCTGCGCGGGCATTCTGGTGGGCCGCAACAACCTGCCGCTGGTCAACGAGGGGGAAGCCCTGTACCACATCGCCCGCTTCGAGGAAGTGCGGGAGGTGGCGCAGAATCTGGAAGTGTTCACCTCGGACATTGAACGCGGGCCGGGGCTCACCGGCGAACCGCCGATTGCCTGATAAGGACTGAACGATGATCTTGCCGTCGCCGCGGGCCGTGTATCGCGGTTTGCGCAAAATGCTGCGTTTTCTGGCGCGCCCGGCGCGGCGTGCCGGCAGCCGTGGCGGCCAGGTGATCCAGACCTACCGGGGCTACGGCTCTCGGGAGGAAGTGTTTCTAATGGGGCGCGTGTTCCGGCAACCGGGCCTGGGGCTCAAGCTGGGAGAGGGCCCGCTCGACGATTTGGTTAACATCGCCCGCCGTACCGCCCGCTGGGGCATCCGCGACGCCCGGGTGGCGGTCACCGTGGGCGACGCCCGCGCCTGCGTGACCACCGACCGGGACGGCTATTTCAGCGTTCAGCTGCCGATCGAAGAACCGCTGCCGGACGCGGGTTTCTGGCAGCAGGCGCGGCTGGAACTGTTGCCCACGTCGGAGAAGGCCGGCGCGCCGGCAGGCGAACGCAGCGTGGCCACCACCGCGGAAATCTATATACCGCCCCGCGAGGTGGACTTGGCGGTGGTCAGCGACATCGACGACACGGTGATCTACACCGGCGTCGCCAGCAAGCTCACCATGATGTACCAGCTGTTTATCGCCAAGGCCCGCCACCGCACCGCGTTTCCCGGTGTGTCCGCGTTCTACCGGGCGCTGTTCCACGGCGACAGCGGCGAGCGCCGCCGCCCCATGCTGTACGTGTCGCGGGGGCCCTGGAGCATCTACGACGTGCTGGTGGAATTCTTCCGCCTCAACCACATTCCCCACGGGCCGGTGCTGTTTCTGCGCGAATGGGGCGTGACTTTCCAGCGGCCGCTGCCGATCCGCGCCAAGGACCACAAGGCGATGCTGATCGAACGCATGCTGTCGCTCTACCAGCAGCTGCCCTTCGTACTGATCGGCGACAGCGGCCAGCACGACCCGGAAGTGTACGCCGATCTGGTGGCCCGCTACCCGGGTCGCATCCACACCGTCTATATTCGCCATGTGCATCAGGGCCAGGACCGGGATCAGGCCATTCAGGCGCTCGCCGACCGGGTGGCGAAAAGCGGCTGCCAGATGATCCTCGCCAAGGACAGCCTGGAAATGGCCCAGCACGCGTTCGACAACGGCCTGATCGCCGAACGCGGACTGGAAGAGGTCCGCGCCGACTGCCGTCGGCGCAGTTGACAGCTAGTTATCAGTTGATAGTTGACAGTGGATAGTTGATAGCTAAAAGAACGCGAACCGGTCGTTTGTAGTATTTGCATAGCGCGGATTGCAAATAAGCACGCGCCCCGTACGCACACGCAACAAGGACTTTGTCGAAACGCACCAGACTTTCGGCTACGCTTTGTTTTTAGCTATCAACTATCCACTGTCAACTATCAACTCTTCCCCTCGATCTTTCCGTTGGCGTCGCGCCATCCCGCGAAGCCGCCTTCGATATCGCAGACCGGCCCAAACCCCATGTCCATGAGCTGGGCGGTGGCGAGGGCGGAGCGGTGGCCTAGGGCGCAGAACAGCACGAAACGCTGGCCGCTGGCGAAGTCGGCCTTGTGGTAGGGCGAGTCCGGGTCGACCCAGAATTCCAGCATACCGCGGGGCGCGTGCAGGGCGCCGGGCACGGTGCCTTCCCGTTTCAGTTCACGCACGTCGCGGATGTCCACGAAGCGCACGTTCGGGTCGTCCAGCAGGGCGCGGGCCTGTTCCGGGGTGAGCCGCTCAATGCGCGCTTCGGCGGCGGCCACCAGTTGCGAGACACTTTTCTTCAGGGCCATGACGGGCTCCTTCGTTATTGGGGTTTGCCCGGCGTGGCGACCAGGCCGTCGCGGCTCAGCACGGCGGCGATCTCATCGAGAATCGCCGGGTCGTCGATGGTGGACGGCAGCGGGAAGTCGCGACCGTTGGCCATCTTACGCAGGGCGGCGCGCAGGGTCTTGCCGGAGCGCGTCTTGGGCAGGCGCTGCACCACCAGGGCGCGGCGGAAGCGGGCCACGGCGCCCACCTGGTCGCGGATCAACGCCACCAGTTCCTGTTCCAGGCGTGGCTCGTCGGTGTCGGCGCCGTCCTTGAGCACCACCAGGCCCACCGGCACCTCGCCGCACAGCGCGTCGTGCATGCCCACCACGGCGGATTCCGCCACCGCCGGGTGGGTGGCGATGTGCTCTTCCATCACCCCGGTGGAAAGCCGGTGGCCGGAGACGTTAATCACGTCGTCGGTGCGGCCCATGATGTAGACGAAGCCGTCGGCGTCCAGATAGCCGCCGTCGCCGGTGTGATAGTAGCCGGGATGGGTGTTCAGATAGGCGTCCAGGTAGCGCGGGTGGTCGTTCCACAGGGTCTGGGCGCAGCCCGGCGGCAACGGCAGGCGCAGCACGATGGCGCCTTCCTCCTCCGGGCCCAGCGGCTGGCTGTTGGCGTCCAGCACCTCCACCTGGTAGCCGGGCACCGGGCGGTTGGTGGAGCCGCCGCGCACTTCGGTCTGGCCGAGGCCGGTGCAGGGCGCGGTGACCGGCCAGCCGGTCTCGGTCTGCCACCAGTGGTCGTAGACCGGCCGGCCGGTGAGTTCGCTGAGCCATTGATAGGTGGGTGTATCCAGCTTTTCGCCGGCCACGAACAGATGGCGCAGGCTGCTCACGTCGTAGCGCTTGAACGCCTCGCCGTGCGGGTCTTCCTTGCGGATCGCCCGGAACGCGGTGGGCGCCGCGAACAGGCCCTGCACGCCGTGCTTCTGCACCACCCGCCAATAGGCGCCAGCGTCCGGTGTTTTCACCGGCTTGCCCTCGAACATTACTGTGGTGCAGCCGCCCAGCAGCGGCGCGTAGACGATGAACGAATGGCCCACCACCCAGCCCACGTCCGAACAGCCCCACCAGACTTCGCCGGCGCGCATGCCGTAGACCTCTCGCAGCGCGTACAGCAGCGCCACCGCGTGGCCGCCGTTGTCACGCACGATGCCCTTGGGTTTCCCGGTGGTGCCGGAGGTGTACATGATGTACAGCGGATCGGCGGCGTTCACCGGCACCGGCGCCGCCGGGGCGCTGCCGGTGACTTCCGCGCGCCAGTCCTTGAAGCCGGTGCCGGCGAGGTCCGCCGGGCCCGCGTCCCGTTGCAGCATCAATACCGCGTCGACTTGATGGGTGGCCTGCTTGAGGGCGCCGCTGACCAGCGGCATATAGGGAATCACGCGGTCGATTTCGATGCCACAGGAGGCGGTGAGGACCACCTTGGGTTTGGCGTCGTCCACGCGGATCGCCAGCTCATGGGCGGCAAAGCCGCCGAACACCACTGAATGCACCGCGCCCAGCCGCGCGCAGGCGAGCATGGCGATGGCCGCTTCGGGCACCATCGGCAGATAGATCACCACCCCGTCGCCCTTGCCCACGCCGAGGCGCGCCAGGGCACCGGCCAGCTCCGCCACCCGGTCTCTCAGCTGGTTGAAGGTGAAGCGCTGCTGGCTGGCGGTGACCGGGGAATCGTGGATCAGTGCCAGCTGTTCGCCGCGGCCCTGTTCGATTTGATAATCCAGCGCCAGATAGCTGGTGTTGAGTACGCCATCGCCGAACCAGCGGTGGGTGCCGTCCTGCAGGGTTTCCAGAATGCGGGTGGGGGGTTGGTACCAGGCCACGGCCCGGGCCTGCTCGGCCCAGAAATCGTCGGCGTTGTGCCGCGCCCGCTGGTAGGCCTCCGCGTAACTCATGCTCCGCTCCTTGCCGTTGTCGCTGCCTGTTGTTATTCGCCGCGCCCGGGGGCGCTCAGGTTCATACAACCACGAAGAGGGCGGGGAGGCTATTCGACGAAGGAGGTAGGGGGGGGCTGGCTTGGCGCCGGGACCCTCCAGCCGGGGTCGCGGGTCTGTGTTAGGCCCTTCCGGGAACGCTGTGAATACGTCCCTGTACGCTCCCTGTCGGACGTCCTGTCCTCCAGGGTCCC
>JBFJUC010000085.1:0-9381 GCA_041624875.1 Alcanivorax sp. | reverse complement strand
GATGCTAATGATGATGATGTCCGCCGGCGGCATCGGCGGCGGCATTTCCTCGGCGGTGGCCCGCTCCCTGGGCGCCGGCGACCAGGACAAGGCCGACGCCCTGGCCCTGCACGCGGTGGTCATCGTCGCCGTGTTCGGGTTCGTTTGCTCGGCCATCGTGATCGGCCTGGCCACCCCGATCTACGCCCTCCTGGGTGGCGAGGGCGCGGCGCTGGGCGCGGCGGTGGCCTATTCCAACGCCCTGTTTTCCGGGGTGGTGTTTTTGTGGCTGATGAACGGCCTGTCGGCGGTGCTGCGCGGCGCCGGCAATATGCGCCTGCCGGCCATGGTGATGGTGGGCGGCGTGCCCCTGCTGCTGCTGCTCTCGCCGCTGCTGATCTTCGGCTATGGCCCACTGCCGGCGCTGGGCATCACCGGCGCCGGGCTAGCCCTGGCCAGCTATTACCTGATCGCCACCTTGATTCTGGCCGCCACCCTCATCCGTGGTCGCGGCGGTGTGCGGCTGAGTCTGCGCCACCCTCTGCGGCGCGCTTTGTTCGGCGAGATTCTCGGCGTCGGCCTGTGGTCGTCGCTGAACACGGTGCTGTCCAACCTGTGCGTGGTGGTGGCCACCTTCTTCGTGGCGCGCACCAGCATGGAAGCGCTGGCGGGTTTCGGCCTGGGCATCCGCATTGAGTATCTGCAGATTCCCATCGTGTTCGGCTTCGGCACCGCCCTGGTGGCGATGGTGGGCATGAACCTGGGCGCCGGCCAGATTCAACGCGCCCGGCGCATCGCCTGGACCGGCGCGGCGGTGGCCGCCGCCGCCACCGAAACCGTGGGCCTGGCGGCGGCGCTGTTTCCGGAAGCCTGGCTGAGCCTGTTCACCACCGACCCGGAAGCGATCGCCACCGGCGCGCTCTACCTGCGCATCGTCGCCCCCGCTTATGCCTTTCTGGGCGTGGGTCTGGCGCTGTACTTCGCGTCCCAGGGGGCCGGGCGCATGGGCTGGCCACTGTTCGCCGGCGGCGTACGGCTGGCGGTCCTGGCCCTGGGCTGCGCCCTGATGGCCTGGTGGCTGCCGGGCAATCTGGCCGCTTTGTGCGCGGTGATGGTGGTCGCGCTGATCGCAATGGCTGTGTTCAACGCCCTGCCCTGGCTGAAGAATGCCGGCGGCGGGGCCCACCGCGTGGTCACACCACGCCAGGAGTAAGGGTATGAAAGCCGTTATCGCGGGCTATGCCCGGTCCCCGTTTCACTTCGCCAACAAAGGGCGGCTCGCCCCGGTACGCCCGGACGATCTCGCCAGCCAGGTGGTCAAGGCGCTGCTCGCCCGTACCGACCTGGACCCGGCGCTGCTGGAAGATGTGATCCTCGGTTGCGCCTACCCGGAAGCGTCCCAGGGCAACAACCTGGCGCGCATCGTCGGCCTGCTCAGCGGCCTGCCCCAGGACGTGGGCGGCATGACCGTGAACCGCTTCTGCGGCTCGTCCATGTCGGCGATCCACATCGCCGCCGCCAATATCGAGGCCGGTCTCGGCGACGCCTTTCTGTGCGTGGGCGTGGAATCCATGACCTCGGTGCCGCAGGGCGGTTTCAATTTCTCGCCCAACCCCTGGCTCAAGGACTACACCGACGCCTATGTGTCCATGGGCCGCACCGCCGAGAACGTGGCGCAACGCTACGGCATTCCGCGCGGCGAGCAGGAACAGATGGCGCTGGAATCCCACCACAAGGCGGCCGCCGCCCGGGAACAGGGGCGCCTGCGCGACGAGATCGTGCGCATCCAGACCGGCACCGGTGAGTGGATCACCGAAGACGGCTGCATCCGGCCCACCACGTCCCTGGAAGCGCTGGCCAAACTGCCGCCGGCGTTCGATGAGAACGGCGTGGTCACCGCCGGCACGTCTTCGCCGCTCACCGACGGCGCCTCCGCCGTGCTGGTCACCAGCGACGACTTCGCCGCCCGCCACAACCTGGCCCCGAGCGCGCGCCTCCGCGCCGTGGCCAGCGCCGGCTGCGACCCGGCGGTGATGGGCCTGGGCCCGATCCCGGCCACGCAAAAAGCGCTGGCGCGGGCCGGCCTGACCGCCGACGACCTGGGCGTGGTGGAGATCAACGAGGCGTTCGCCTCCCAGGCGCTGGCCTGCATCGGCGACCTGCGCCTGGACCCGGCCACCGTCAACCTGGACGGCGGTGGCATGGCCATCGGCCATCCGCTGGGCGCCACCGGCGCGCGCATCACCGGCAAGGCGGCGGCGCTGCTGCAACGGGAAAAAGTGAAGTACGCCCTCGCCACCCAATGCATCGGCGGCGGCCAGGGCGTGGCCACGATATTGGAAGCGCTGTAGATGTTGTCCTTGTCCCTGGCCACCTGGCTGCGGCGGCGAGACCGGCACTACGCCTGGGTGATCGCCGCCCTCACCTTTTTGACCATGCTCTCCGCCTCGGCGGCGCTGGGTTTGCCGGGGGCGTTTTTACGCCCCCTGGGGGAAGAGTTCGGCTGGAACACGGAGCAGATCTCCACCGCTTTGGCGATCCGCTTTGTGTTGTTCGGTTTGATGGGGCCGTTCTCCGCCCTGTTCATTGAACGTGTGGGCCTGCGCCCGATCATGGCCGGCGCGCTGCTCCTGGTGGCCGGCGGCCTGGGCTTGTCCACGCAGATGAGCGCAGTCTGGCATCTGATTATGCTGTGGGGCGTGCTGCTGGGCCTGGGCTCTGGAATGATCGCCCTGGTGCTGGGCGCCGTGGTCGCCAACCGCTGGTTCGAGCAGCGGCGCGGGCTGGTGCTGGGCATGCTCACCGCCAGCGTCGCCACCGGTCAGTTACTGTTCCTACCACTGGCCACCTGGCTGATCGAACAGGTGGGTTGGCGCTGGGCACTGATGCCGGTGGTACTGTGCTGTCTGTTGGTGGCCGGCCTGGTGTGGTTACTGGTGCGCGACCACCCCCGCGACCTCGGCTTACGGCCCTTCGGTGCCACCAAGGACAATGAGCCCGCGCCGACCGGCCCGCCGCCGTCGTTCTGGGAGCCGTTGCGGCTATTGCGCGGCGCCCTTAAAAACCGCGTCTTCTGGGTGCTGTTCGGCACTTTCTTTATCTGCGGTTTGAGCACCAACGGCCTGATCCAGACCCACTTCATCGCTTTGTGCGGGGACTTCGGCATGGCGCCCCTGCCCGCCGCCTCGGTACTGGCAATGATGGGGGCTTTCGATCTGGTGGGGACGATTCTGTCCGGCTGGCTGTCCGACCGCTTCGACTGCCGCAAGCTGCTGTTCTGGTACTACGGCCTGCGCGGCCTGAGCCTGTTCTGGCTGCCCTACTCCGACTTCACCCTCTACGGCCTGGGCCTGTTCGCCATGTTCTACGGTCTCGACTGGATCGCCACCGTACCGCCCACCATCAAACTGGCCGGCCAGGCCTTCGGCCCGCAAAAAGCCGGCATGCTGTTCGGCTGGATTTTCGCCGGGCATCAGCTCGGCGGGGCCGTGGCTGCCTACGGCGCGGGCCTGTCGCGCACCCTGCTGCTCACCTACACCCCGGCCCTGTTCGCCGCCGGGGCGGCGTGCTTGCTGGCGGCTCTGGCGGTGTTCCTGATACGTAAAACGGAAACCTCGCCGGCGCCGGGCTGAACGCTCAGGCGCCCGGCAGAACCCGCATCCACAGCGCTTTCGCCTGCGCCTGATAGTCACGCATGCGTTCAATCAGACGGTGGCGCAGATCGCCGCCCATCAAGGCGTCCGGCAGCAACGGATCGTGGACAATCGAGCGAATCGCCGCCCGCCCCAGCAACAGGCTCTCGCAGGCGGCGGCCTCCAGCGGCTGCCGGTCCAACCCCGCCTGACTGCGCTGCAAACGGTCGAGCATATCCCGGTACAACGCCTCCAACGCCGCCAGATCCCAAAGCCCCCGGGCCACGGCGTCGTCCCGTTCGGATAACCCGGTCACCCCGATCACCGACGCCTGCGCGGCCAGCCCCAGGTCATCGAGATCGGCGCGCAGGGCGGCCACGCCACCGTGCAGATTATCCGGCCGCACCTGCATACCGCTGTCGCCCAGGGCGCGGAAACCCCGCAACGCCAGCGCCCGCTCATGGCGGCGCCACAGGGTCTTCTCACGGCGCGGTACGGCACCGTCAACCACACCCACCCAGCCGCCCTGCCAGGCCACCGCGCGCTGCTCTTTACGCAACCAGTTCTCCACCTCGGCGAACAGGCCGCGACCACCGGCATTGAGGGCATACACCCCGCGCGCCGGATTGGCGATCTTGCCCTGGCGTACCAGCCGGTTCAGTGCCACGCGTACATTCTGCTCGCGCAAACCGCAGACCTCGCCGGCCCGACACAAAGCGGCCACCGACACCTGACGGGCATCGTGAGTGGAGAGAATATCCAGCACCAGGTCCCCGGCCGCCAGCTCTTTGTAACCGCTATTGTCTTTTTTGGCCATATGGTGAAATATATCCAATATAGTCTTATGGTTCCAAAATAAGTAATGCCCGACATCCGATCAGGAGACGCCCCATGTCCACTGCCCCGATTCTCGTTGAAACCGACGGCCCGGTTCGCCTCATCATCATCAACCGCCCCGATAAGCGCAATGCGGTGGACGGCCCCACCGCCACCGCTCTGCGCGAGGCGTTTCAGGCTTTCGAACAGGATGACAACGTCAGCGTGGCGGTGCTGGCCGGCGCCGGCGGCAATTTCTGCGCCGGCGCCGACCTCACCGCTCTGGGCGACCCGCAACGCCGCAACGACATCGAACCCACCGGCGAGGCCCCCGGCCCCATGGGGCCCTCCCGCATGCTGCTGAGCAAACCCGTTATCGCCGCCGTCTCCGGCTACGCGGTGGCGGGCGGGCTGGAACTGGCCCTGTTCTGCGACCTGCGCGTGGCGGAGCGCTCCGCCGTGTTCGGCGTGTTCTGCCGGCGCTGGGGCGTCCCCCTGATCGACGGCGGCACCGTGCGCCTGCCGCGCGTGGTGGGCCAGGGCCACGCCCTGGACATGATCCTCACCGGTCGCCCGGTGCACGCCGATGAAGCGCAACGCATCGGTCTCGCCAACCGCGTCGTCGACGACGGCCAGGCTCTGGAAACCGCGCAAGCCCTGGCCAAACGCATCGCCGGCTTCCCGCAACGCTGCATGCGTGCCGACCGCCTATCCGCCTATCGCCAGTGGGACCTGCCACTCACCGACGCCCTCGGCCAGGAAGGCGCCGGAGGTTACCCGATCGTTTTCGAAGAGGCCATCGCCGGCGCCGACCGCTTCGCCAAAGGTGTCGGCCGGCACGGCGAATTTGAATAACTAAAACGAACAAGCAAAAGAGGAGAGCTTGAATGACCACCACTTATCTTGATCTGATCAACCGCGGCGCCGGCTATTACCCGGAACGCACCGCCATCGTATTCGGCGACCAGAGCCTGACCTTCCGCGACACCCATGCACTCAGCAACCAACTCGCCCATGCTCTGATCGAGCGCGGCGCCAACCGGGGCGAGCGCGTGGCACTGTTGCTCAACAACAGCCTCTACAGCGTGCCGGTGGACTTCGCCTGCGTAAAAGCGGGCATTAACCGCGTGCCGCTGAACGCCCGGCTGTCACTCAATGAGCACCGCAAAATGCTGGAAGAAACCGGCTGTCAGCGACTGCTCTACGGCACCGACCTTGAAGAACGCGCCGCCGAACTGAAAAACGCGCTGCCAGGCCTGCAATGCCACGGCATCGGCGGTGGCGAAGACGATCTGCTCGCCGACGCCGCCCAACAAAGCAGCGATGATCCAGACGTTACCGTCCAACCGGACGACGTCATCCTCACCCTGTTCACCTCCGGCACCACCGGCACCCTCAAAGCCGCCCAGCACACCCAGGCCTCCTACGCCGGCATCTGCAAGAACGTGCTACTCAACATGGTGGCCGTGCAGCAAGACGACGCCATGCTGCACGCCGCCTCGCTGATTCACGCCTCCGGAGTGTTCGTGCTGCCGTTCTGGTTACGCGGCGCGCGCACCGTCATCATGCCCGCCTTCGACCCGGACGCCTTCCTCGATCTGATCGAAAAAGAACGCATCACCGCCATCAACATGGTCCCCACCATGATGCAGATGCTGCTCGGCCACCCGCGCTTCGCGGAGCTCGATGTCAGCCAACTGCGCCAAGTGATCTACGGCGCCTCGCCCATGCCCCGCCCGGTCATTGAGAAAGCCATGGCCACCTGGGGTCGGGAAAAATTCTGGCAGTACTACGGCCAGACCGAATGCCCGCTGGCCATCGCCGTGCTGCGCCCGGAAGATCACGAAGACGACCTGCTCGGTGCCTGCGGCAAGCCCAGCATCGACGTGGAGATCCGTCTGGTCGACGAACAGGGGAATGATGTGCCCCACGGCAAGCCCGGTGAAATTGCCGTGCGCGCACCGTCGATGATGGCCGGCTACCACAACGCCCCGGAGCTCAATAAAGAGATGTTCATGGACGGCGGCTGGCTGCGCACCCGCGATATCGCCCAGTTCGATGAACGCGGCTTCCTGCACATGAAGGACCGCACCTCGGACATGATCATCACCGGCGGCTACAACGTGTACCCGAAAGAAGTGGAAGACGTGCTCACCGCGCACCCGGCCGTCGCGGAATGCGCCGTCATCGGTCTGAAGGACCCGCAATGGGTGGAAGCGGTCACCGCCGTGGTCGCACTGAAGCCGGATCAGCAGATCGACGAACAAACCCTGATCGACTTCGTCACCGAGCAGGTGGCGTCCTATAAGAAACCGCGCAAGGTGATCTTCACCGACGCGATCCCCAAAACCGCCGTCGGCAAACTCAACCGCAAGGCCTTGCGGGATCAGTACGCGAAAACGGCCTAGCACTCACCGATGCGTTTGCCGCTGAGCGCCATGCGCATTTTCATCGGCCCCATGGGGGATGCCATGTCACCGTGCATGGTGCCCTCCATGGTGTCGCCCTGGAGCTTGAGATCCGCCGACATGGTGTAAGGCGAGCCGTCCGGCCCCGGACAGGTCAGGCTATAGCGCAGCCGTGACCGGCTTTTCTCCATCTCGGACACCTCGCAATTCTTCAGCTCGTCACCGCCGAACAAGTCCGGATCGGTGACGTCCTCCTGACGCACGCAATCCTTGTTCTTCATGGTGCGGGCCGGCATTGCCTGGCCACCGGCGCTCATGGTCATGGTGGTCTGATATTCCCACTGGCCGGGGTTGACGTTCGGCGTCTCCGCCGACACCAGCGCCGGCGCGACGATCAACAGGGACAGGGCAAAAGCCTTCAACGTCCTCATGGTATGTCTCCTTTTTTTATTGGCGGCGTAGCCGACCCTAGCGCGGCCCGGCCTGGAGGCGTATCACCCAAACGGGGCAGCCCACCAAAATCGTGGTATACGGCAAAGCGGGTGACCCCGCATGAGCAGATACGGGGATTGCAGCCATCGTCGACGCCGAACGCTTCGTTATGGGAGCAGATCACAGCAATTTTAGCAGACCGAGGACACATCAATTACATTCTTCGCTGTCACTTCACGCGACATCGTGTCGCAAATCATCGCAACTAGTGACACACTCTCCGATACATCAAATATGAATTCGTCTCAGGGATGACAGTTTTCCAATGAGAGTATGATTCCATCTCGACATTATGTACGAAATCGCCATCTAGTCGATAAGAAGCAGAAATGATTTTTATCTTCTGTTTTCGGCAGTCCACGGAAAAACGCACGACCATTGAATTGTACTGCTTATCGCCAATGAATCCGTACCCTTCTTTTTCAGTCAATGTCCAAACATTCTTTTTATCGTGAGCGGAATCAACAACATCTTTGTGTATATAAAAATAATCACCGTCTTCGCTCTTAGAAACCACTACCCACTGATCTTTGTAAGGGATATCCTCGAAATCCAGACCAACACTATAACTTTCACTGGCACTCCGATCCGTAGAAACAATTAAATAGTAACTATCATCATATGGCAGCTTGACACGAATAACATTTTTACGCCCAGCCCTCTCACTCTCTATTCCTTCTACATCTCCTGAAAGCAGCGTACTCCCAGCCAGCAGAGACCCAACAACTTTCTGTTTCTCTGACAAGATAGAAACTATGATGATATCACCTGCATTACCTTCAAACTTATAAAAGTCTAAAAAAGCACCTTGAATATCAACATCTCCTTGCTCTAGGCGCCCAGCCGCCTCACCGCCATACTCAAGAGTCTTGGCTTTAGCGAGACCCTCCAGCATTTGAACACCACTATCTAACTCGTCAGCAGAAGCTTCAACGGTCAAAGATGCGATTTTCTTCAGGTCCTCGGGACGCGCTGTCAATTCTATAATGTGCTCAATCGATAGCGCAAAATTTAAATTCTGCCCTTCCTCAAAGGTAGCTATCGTCATGCCAATAACGTCACCTTCGGAGTTCAAAATCGGGCCACCAGACGACCCTGAAGAAATAGGGGCAGTGAACTGTAGCTTTTTCCCGACTTCATCTTCCCTAAAAGAAGATATGACTCCCTTTGAAACCGAGCCATCTAGCCCCAAGGGCGATCCTATAGCCCAAACTTCATCGCCCTCAGAAACTGTCGTTTGGCTAACATCCAGCCCGTGATAACTATCTGCAACTACGTCCACAACGGCAACATCTTTGAGGCGATCCATATGCCGTATAGAATCCGTAGTCCCCACGAGCTGTCCTTGAAAATCGTACACCTCTACTCTTTCACCACCTGCAATAACATGCCCCGCTGTCACCACATCATCACGAAGCTTGAACGCACTTCCTGTGGCAATTCTGTCGCCTGATTCGCCATACACCACCACCTTAAACGTTGCCTTCTTCCCATTCTCAAGAAATTTATCAGAGCCATCCATTAACGGCTTTGAGCTACAACCAGAAAACGCAATAAATAAAATAAGACACGCAACAAACTTTGAGAACCTCATAAAAACAACCCCTCCAGACCGGCTACCGGGAAAGAACCCTCAACAACCTCACCAAAGAAATAGAATATAAACCAACCCCGTTAACCTAAATTTAATACATTCAATCACCACATCAGGAAATCACTGTACGACTCTAAAAAAATATTGTTATTACGAACTTTATTATCATGATATTTTCTTTGACACTCACACTTCCAAAGTCGCCATCTAAATCTAATTCAGCATGGCTGCGTGCGTCAAATTGGTCATACCGACATCAATGAAGCTTCTGCGTTAATGCCGGCGATAATGAAGAGCGGATTTTTTCTTTTAGGAAAGTGTCCACCAAACCGGCAGCAGCGCTTTCACTTCGCCGCGCGCGAAACGGTCGTCGATCAGATGCACCACGCCTTGGTCGGTTTCGGTGCGGATAACGCGGCCGGCGGCCTGGACGACCTTTTGCAGGCCGGGATAGAGGTAG
>JBFJUC010000084.1:0-9487 GCA_041624875.1 Alcanivorax sp. | reverse complement strand
GGCGGGCGCAGTGATCCCAGACATCCTGATCGCGGCCCGGCGGCGCATGGCTCACCTCCACCGGGAACACCCGCCCCTCACTGCGCACCGTGGGCAGGGCCAACCCTTCGGCCAGCGGGCCCACGTCCAGCGTCGCCGACATCACCAGCAAACGCAGGTCCTCGCGCAGCGCCTGACGGACCTCCTGCACCAGGGCCAGACCCAGGTCCGCCTGCAGGGAGCGTTCGTGGAACTCGTCGAACAGCACCGCCGCGTACCCCTCCAGCGCCGGGTCGTTACTCAGCATCCGGGTGAGCACGCCCTCGGTGACCACCTCGATGCGCGTCGACGCGCTCACCCGGGTGTCCAGCCGGGTGCGGTAGCCCACGGTGTGCCCCACCGGTTCACCGAGCTGCCGCGCCATGAACCCGGCCACCGCCCGGGCCGCCACCCGGCGCGGCTCCAGCACCAGAATCCGGTCGTCGCCGCGCCAGGGCGCGTCCAGCAGCACCAGCGGCACGCGGGTGGACTTGCCGGCGCCGGGCGGCGCCTCGAGCACGGCGCCGCCCTGCTCTTCCAGACAACGGCACAGCTCCGGCAGCACGGCGTCCACCGGCAGAGCAAAATATCGGGGGTCAGTCATGGCGGTATCTTATCGGAAATGGGTGTCGTTCTCTCCAGAAAGCCCGGGGCTCCTTCGCTGGAGAGAACTTTCCCGTAGCCTCGGGAGGTGCGTTTATTGTCTATCCGTCGGACCATCAAAAAGGAGCGGTACCGCTTCCTCATTTCTGTCCTCGCCACACCGGTAGCAATCATCCAACGCTAACACGTAGTACTCCAGGCCGCGCTGGGCGGCGGCGAAGGCGCGTTGGCGGGCGGGTTCGTCGGTGGCCAGGCGTTTGACCAGTTCCATGGCTTCGTGGGGGTGGGCGTCGTCGTAGCTGGCGTGGGCGCGCAGCCAGGCCATGGTGTGGCGGTTGATATCGGCGCTGCCCTGCTCGGCGTAGTGCCTCATGCCGCTGACCACGCGCTGGCTCCATTCGCCGGTGGCCCATTCGATGGCCAGGTTGGTGGCGGCGATGCTTTCTTCCAGGGCGCCCTGGTGACCGGTGGCCCACAGGAACTGGTTGACCGCGTCCATGGCCGCCGGCGGGCGGGTGTGTTCCAGGCGCTCGGTGTCGAGGCCGAAGCCGGCGGCCCAGTCCTGGTACCAGTAGGCGTGGCGCTGTTCGATCTTGATGTTGCCGATCAGCCAGTTTTTGGTTTCTTCGTGGCCGGGGTAGAGACCGGGCCGGGTTTTGGCCAGCGCCAGGCCCATGTATTTGGGGAAATTTTCCACCAACGGGTAGAAGTGCAGCAGCGCGTCGCGGAAGCGGCCCAGGGACAGTGAGCCGTCGCCCATTTCGACGAACAAGGGGTGGCGGGCGACGCGGTCCTTAAGTGGGACCAGCGCGTCCCAGAACCGTTGTGCCCAGGGGGCGTGTTCGGTGAGCGTTAGCGCTTCCTTGTAGCGGGCCACGGCCATGCTGTTCTCCTTGTTCTATCAGCGGTGCCAGAAAAGAGCCTACTTCGCTCTCCGTGGCGATGCCAGCGACGCCAGCACAGCGCGGCGACGCCGTCGCAGGGCGGCCAAATCAGCGGCGCCGGGGCTGCCCTGGTCGCGGTAGGCGAGATGCTCGAACAGCCGCCGCCAATGCCCGGCGGCCCCCGCCGCCGACGGCCAGCGCCGCGTTACCGCCGCTTCCAGCTGGGCGGCGGACACCGTGGCCGGCGCGCGCAAGCCGCGCTGGGTCAGGGCGCGGTGCAGGCGGGCGAATTCGCGCTCCAGGGGGCTGGCCGGGGTGTCCTGGCGGCGGCTGAGCACCAACAGCCCGAGCACGGCGCTGAACACCAACACCACGGTCAGCAGCGCCAGCCCCACACGCAGCGGGGTCACGGCGCCGAGCAGGCGTTCCAGCAGGTCGCGCTGGGACTGCTGGCGGTAACCGAGCACCCATTTCTGCCAGTTGAAGTCCACGTAGTCAGCCCACTGCTGCAACTGGAACAGCACCGGCAGGCGGTTGAGGCCGTCGAATTCGCCGCCGGTGCTGTTGGCGGCGTTTTCGAAGGCGCCGCGCAGGCCCAGCTCGACGCGCTCCGGGGCCACCGCGGCGGTGGGATCGACCTGCACCCAGCCCTGGCCGGGCAGCCACACTTCGGCCCAGGCGTGGGCATCGTACTGGCGCACTTGCAGGTAATCGCCGGCGTTCATTTCACCGCCCTGGTAACCGGCCACCACGCGGGCGGGGATACCGGCGGCGCGCATCAGGAAGGTAAAGCTGGACGCATAGTGCTCGCAGAAGCCCTGGCGGGTGCCGAACAAAAATTCGTCCACGGTGTCGCCGGCAATGCGCGGCGGCTCCAGGGTGTAGAAGAACGGCTGCTCGCGGAAATAGCGCAGCGCGGCCTCCACCAGGGCGCGGTCGTCCCGGTGGCGCTGCCGCCAGCGCTGCGCCAGGGCGCGCGCCTCAGCGTTGCCCTGCGCCGGCAGGTCCAGCATCAGACGCCGTTCCGCGTCGCCGAGCGCCGGCACCGCGCCGGTCACGTCCACGCTGCGCACGCGGTAACTGAAGGCGCCGTTGACCGGGCCGTCCGCCACCAGCCGGAAATCCCGCGCCAGGGCGTTACCGTCGAAGTCGGTGAACGGCACCGCCAGGGCGTACAGCCAGCGCTGCCGGGAGGGCTCCATGATCACCCGGTAGCGGTAGCCGGCGCGGTCTCCGGCGGCGTTGATCAGCGAGCGGTACCAGTCCGGCGACGGCCCGCGACCGCCGTAGAAAAGCTGTTCCCGGCCCCAGCCGGGCGGGCTGGCCTGACGCCAGGTGGTGCCGTCGAAATAGCTGTAGGTGAGGCCGCGCCAGTAGCGCTCCCGAGGCGGCGGCGGTTGGCCCTCGAACTGGACACGGAACGCCAGCTCGCTGGATTCGGTGAGGCGGCTGACCTGCCCCGGCGACATGCTGTCGCTCATGCCGGTACGCGCCTGGCCGCTGTCGAGCTGCATGTTCCAAAGCGGCGCGATACGGGGCACCAGAACGAACAACGCAATGGCCAGCGGCAGCGCCTGCAGCACCATCACCGCCGCCACCGAAAGGTGCTGACGGCGACGCGCGTGGGTGTCGCTGTAATTGATGCCCGCCAGGCTGGCGGTGAGCAGGATCAGGCAGCCGATTACATAGAGCGCCATGGCCGGCCCGCGGTGGAACAGCAGAATGGTGGCGCATACGAAGTAACCGAGCACGATCAGCACATAGGCGTCGCGCTTGCTGACCAGCTCCAGATATTTCAACGCGAACAGGCTGGTGATCAGCGCGGTGCCCGCTTCCGGGCCGTGCAGACGGCCGAAACTGTAGAAGGTGGCGGCCACGGTGGTCACCAGCAGCACCAGACGCAGGATGCGTCCCGGCAGGATCAGCCGCTGGCGGTCCATCAGCGCCCGCCAGCCGAGTACCACGGCGAGCAGCCCGGCCTGCCACAGCGGGCCGCCCCACAGTTGTGGCAGCGAGGCGGCGATGATCGCCAGGGTGAGCCAGCCCCGGGCGTGGCTGGGAATCTGGTAGATGCGCGCCATCAGTGCGTCTCCGTGTCGCCATGGCGAGCCAGCAGGTTAAGCGCCCGCAGGCGCTGTTCCTCGCCCTGCCCCGGCGGCAGCTCGGCGCCGGGCAGCGCCAGCGCGAAGGGCCGGTTCTCGCGGCTGAGGCGCTGCACCCAGAAGCACAGGATCGACAGGCGCCGCTCCACCGGCAGCCCTTCCAGGCGGTCGTAACGCAGCCACAGGCGGCCGCTGGCGGGCTCTTCGAACAGTTTGACGTTGAGCCCGCGGCCCCGGGCATAGCCTTTCCAATCCACCTGGGCCAGGGAGTCGCCGGGCACATAGCCACGCAGGCCCTGGAATTCCTCGCTGCCGCTTTGCCCGGCGCTGGCCACCTGCCGCTCCCGATCACCGCCGTCGGCGGGGCAGTCCCGGTTTTCCTGGGGGCGCGGCCAGGCCAGACAAATCTGGTCCAGCGACACCAGCGACCAGCTGCGCAGCAAGCCCAGCGGGTAGCGGCTTTCCACACGCAGGCGCGGCGGCCGGACGCGGCCCCGCCGGCTAAGCGGCAGGTTCAACCAAAGGGCGCTTTCTTCACCGGGCTCGACGCTGATTTCCTGGGCCGGCTGGTCCAGCCAGCGCAGCCACAGCGCCCGGTGCGGCCGCCGCTGGGCGATCAGCACCACTTCCACACTGCCCTGCCCGCCCACGAAACCGGAGCGGCTGGCGCCGGCGCGCAGGGACAGCCCGGACAGATTGCGGAAGGTATGCAGGATGGCAACCAGGAACAGACTGACCATCAGGAAACAAAGCCCGAGGATCAGATTGTTCTCATAATTGATGCCGCCGAAAAAAAGCAGTACGGAGACCAGCAAATAGAGAAAGCCGTAACCGGTGGGGAAAATAAAAATACGCCGCTGGTCGAGCTGCACCTGACGAGCTCGAGGAAGCCGACGGTCGAGCCAACGCTGCCAGGCTTGCTTGAGCATGGCGTTCTTCCCCCTACCGTTAGTGGCGCACCACCGGCACGGTTTGCAACAACGCCTGCGTCATTGCCGACACCTGGCCCCCTTCGCGGGGCTGCAGGCGGTGCTCGGCCACCGAGGGCCAGACCGCCTGCACGTCCTCGGGCAGCACGTAATCGCGGTCGTGGATCAGCGCCCAGGCGCGGGCGGCGCGCAGCAGGCCGAGGCCGGCGCGCGGCGACAGGCCGGTGACCAGACGATCATCGGCGCGGGTCGCTTCCAGCAGCCGCTGTACATAGTCGAGCAGATCGCGGGTGGCGCGCACCTTGCCCACATGGGCGATCAATTTGATCAGCCCCGTGGGCTCGATTACCGGTTTCAGCTCGCGGACCGCTTCGCGCAGGTCGCCGCCGGCGAGCAGGGACAGCTCCACATCCGGGGCCGGATAGCCCAGGGAAATACGCATCAGGAAGCGGTCGAGCTGGGATTCCGGCAACACGAAGGTGCCGGCTTGGGTCACCGGGTTCTGGGTGGCGACCACGAAGAACGGCGACGGCAGCGGCCGGCTGACACCGTCCAGCGTGACCTGCCGCTCTTCCATGGCTTCCAGCAGCGCGCCCTGGGTCTTGGGGGTGGCCCGGTTGATTTCATCGGCGAGCAGAAGCTGGCTGAACACCGGCCCTTCGCGCAGGTTGAATTGCTGGCTTTCCGGGTCGAACACCGACACCCCGAGAATGTCGGCGGGCAGCATGTCGCTGGTGAATTGCACGCGCCGGTAATCGAGGCGGAATACCCGGGCCAGCGCATGGGCCAGGGTGGTTTTGCCCATGCCGGGCAGGTCTTCGATCAATAGATGGCCGCCGGCGAGCATGCAGGCCAGCGCCAATTTCAGCTGCTCCGGTTTCCCCAGCAGCACGCTGCCCACTTGGGCCAGCGCTTTATCCAAAGCCTGCATAACACCCCTTTTTAGCAACAAGCCTCAAGGCGAGACGGATGCGGCTTGTCGCCTGTAGTTGTTATTCGAAGCCGAGCGCTTTGATGCCGAGCCCCAGATCTTTTTTCAGGTCGCCAACGTCTTCCAGTCCCACCGCGATACGGATCAGATTCTCACTGATGCCGGCGCGCGCTTTCTCTTCCGCCGCCACGCGACCGTGGGTGGTGGTGGCCGGATGGGTAACGGTGGATTTGACGTCGCCCAGGTTGGCGGTGATGGAGAGCAGCCGGGTGGCGTCGATAAAGCGCCAGGCCGCCTGGCGGTCGCGCTGGCCGTCGCTGTCTTCCACTTCAATGGCGATCACCGCGCCGAACGCTTTCTGCTGGCGCTCGGCCAGGGCTTTCTGCGGGTGGCTGTCGAGGCCGGCATAGTGCACTCGAGCGATGCCCGGCTGCTGCTCCAGCCACTGCGCCAGTTGCAGGGCGTTCTCGGAGTGCGCCTTCATGCGCAGGCCGAGGGTTTCCAGACCCTTGAGAAACACCCAGGCATTGAACGGGCTCATGCAAGGGCCGGCGGAACGAACGAAACCGTGGATGTCCTTGAGTATTTCTTCGGGACCGACCACGGCGCCGCCCAGGCAGCGGCCCTGGCCGTCCAGATACTTGGTGGCGCTGTGAATCACCAGGTCCGCGCCCAGTTCCAACGGTTTCTGCAACGCCGGGGTACAGAAGCAGTTATCAACGATCAGCAGCGCGCCGTTGTCGTGGGCCAGTTTGGCCAGCGCCTCGATGTCGCCCACTTCGGAAAGCGGGTTGGACGGCGTTTCCAAATACAGCAGTTTGGTTTCCGGGCGAATCGCCGCGCGCCACTGATCGAGATCGCCCAGATCCACCAGGGTGGTGTCGATGTTGAACTTCTTCAGATAGCGGTCGTAGATCACGTTGGTGGTGCCGAACACGCTGCGTGAACTGATCACGTGATCACCGGGCGCCAGCAACGTGAAGAAAGTGCTGCTGATCGCCGCCATGCCTGACGCCAGAGCGACACAGCTTTCGCCGCCTTCCATGGCCGCCAGGCGCTGCTCGAAGGACCGCACCGTGGGGTTGGTGAAACGCGAATAGACATTGCCCGGCTCGTCGCCGGAGAAACGGGCGGCGGCCTGGGCGGCGCTTTCATAAACGAAGCTGGAGGTCAGGAAGATCGGATCCGAATGCGACATTTCATCGGTGCGCAACTGCGCCCAGCGAATCGCCAGGGTGTCGGTATGCAGGTCGCGGGGGTCCGGTGTGTCGCTCATCGTTACCTCTGTGCAGGCGGCGGTGCCGCCGCTTTTTCAGTTGGAGTTGTGCAGATCAATCACTTCGTTGTCCGCCAGGGCGCGGGTTTTTTCGCGACTTTTCTTGGCGTCATCGTTGCGGCGCGTTTCCAGATCGGACAGATACTGGCCATCGATATTACCGGCCAGATAGTGGCCGTTAAATACCGAACAATCAAACTCTTCGATGTCGGCGTTGCCTTCCTTGCAGGCAGTGACCAAATCGTCCAGATCCTGATAAATCAGCTTGTCCGCGCCGATCAACTGACAGACTTCATCGTCGCTGCGGTCGTGGGCGATCAGCTCGCCGGCGGACGGCATATCAATGCCATACACATTGGGGTATTTCACCGCCGGCGCGGCGGAGGCGAAATACACCTTGCGAGCACCCGCCTCACGGGCCATCTGAATGATTTCGTGGCAGGTGGTGCCACGGACAATCGAATCGTCCACCAGCAGCACGTTCTTGCCGGAGAATTCCAGCTCGATGGCGTTAAGCTTCTGACGCACGGATTTCCGCCGCTGCTGCTGGCCGGGCATGATAAAGGTGCGGCCGATGTAGCGGTTCTTGATAAAGCCTTCGCGGTACTTCACGTTGAGCCGGTTGGCCATCTGTAGCGCCGAGGTGCGGCTGGTGTCGGGAATCGGGATCACCACATCAATGTCGTGATCCGGCCACACCCGCTCCACTTTTTCCGCCAACTTTTCGCCCATGCGCAAGCGCGCCTTGTAAACGGAAATATCGTCGATGATGGAATCCGGGCGGGCCAGATAGACCTGCTCGAAGATGCACGGGGTGAGCTTGGGCTGATCGTGGCAGGAACGGGTGTGCAGTTCCCCCTCGGCGGTGATGTAGATCGCTTCACCCGGCGCCAGGTCGCGCACCAGCTGGAAGCCCAGCGACGACAACGCCACCGACTCCGACGCCACCATGTACTCAGGACCATGCTCGGTGTCTTTTCTGCCGAAACAAACCGGACGGATGCCGCGCGGGTCACGGAACGCCAGAATGCCGTAGCCGGTGATCATCGCCACCACCGCGTAGGCGCCCTCGGCACGCCGGTGCACGGCGGACACGGCGTCAAAGATGTCGTCCGGTTCCGGGCGCAGCTTGCCCTTGCCGCGCTCGTGCAGTTCATGGGCGAACACATTCAACAGCACTTCGGAATCCGAGGTGGTGTTGATATGGCGCAGATCGGAACGGTAAAGGTGCTCGGCGAGCGCCTCGGAATTAGTCAGGTTGCCGTTATGGGCCAGCGTCAGGCCATACGGCGAGTTGACGTAGAACGGCTGCGCCTCCGCGGAGCTGGAGCTGCCGGCGGTGGGGTAACGAACGTGGCCGATGCCCATATTGCCGACCAGGCGGCGCATGTGGCGGTTGCGGAACACGTCACGGACCATGCCGTTGTCCTTGCGCAGGAACAGGCGGTCCCCGTCGCAGGTGACGATGCCGGCGGCGTCCTGTCCCCGGTGCTGAAGAACCGTCAAAGCGTCATAAATCGCCTGGTTGACGTAGGAGTGGCCGACGATGCCAACAATGCCGCACATTTGCGTATCCTCGAGCTAGCTAAGCTTAGCTTCCGCTGACGTTCATAAGATAAGCGATCAAATCCCCGGCGAGACGGCGGGTCCAGTCCTCCAGCATGGCGAAATGCGGGACCAGAAGCGACTCGCGCCACCAGGCATCCTCACTGAACAAATAGTGGCCCAGGGCCACCAATACAACCACCACCAGGGCGCCGCGCAGGGCGCCGAACACCATACCCAACAAACGGTCGGTGCCACTCAGGCCGGTGACGCGGATCAACTCACCCAGCAGGTGATTGATCAACGCCCCCACCACCAGGGTGACAGTGAACAACAGTCCGAAGGCGACGGCCAGGCGCAGGCTGGGCGTCTCGATGGAATCGGCCAGGAGAACTTCCAGGGCCGGGCTGAACAGACGGGCGACGATGAACGCGGCCACCCAGGTGAGCAGGGAAAACGCTTCACGCGTGAAGCCACGACGCACACTAATCAGTGCCGAGGCGGCGATGATAAACAGAATGATGCCGTCTGCCAGATTCATGAACACGCGCGTGGTTAAAACAGGCCAGCGATTCTATCAGAGCGCCCGGGGCGGGCACAGGGCTTTATTGGCTCGGAAACGCTACGGCACAAAGGCGCGCACCAGCCCTTCGAGGGCGAACGCCTTGTCATCGGCCAGCCGCTGGCGCAGCGCCTCGGCCCGTTCACGTTGGATCTCCGGGCCCACGAAGACGCGCTGCCAGGTGTTGCCGTCCTGCTCGACTTCGCGGTGATAGGCGCTGTAACCGGCCTCGCGGAGACGCGCCACCAGCGCCTGGGCGTTGGCCACGTCGCTGAAACTGGCCACCTGCACGGTGAAGCCGGGTTGCGGGGCGTCCTGGGGAGCGGGTTCCGGGGTTGCCGCTGGGGGCTCTTGTTGCGCTGAGGGCTCTTCTTGCGCTGAGGGCTCCTGTTGTTGCGCTGAGGGCCCTTGTTGCGCTGAGGGCTCCTGTTCCGCTAAAGGCTCTTCTTCAACCGCCTGCGGGGCCGGCTCGGCGGTGGCGACCTGCTGCTGCTCGTCGTCGATTTGGCGGTCGGTGGCGGCCTGCTCTTCCTCGCTGACCACCGGGGCAATGTCCGGCTCGCTGATGCGCGGCGCCTCCGGGATCGACATGTCCAGGGCCAGGCGCACCTGTTCCGGTGAGCGCAGCACCAGCGGC
>JBFJUC010000083.1:0-9507 GCA_041624875.1 Alcanivorax sp. | reverse complement strand
CGACGAGGTTGTAGAGGCCTACAACAAACGCGGTGACAAGTAACCGCCCGGGGAGGAACACAGATGGCGATGACCGTGCATTGCGATATCGTTAGTGCCGAAAAGCAGCTGTTCTCCGGACTGGTCGAGCTGGTCGTGGCCGCCGGTGTGGAAGGGGACCTGGGTGTCATGCCCGGTCACGCGCCCTTGCTCACCCGGCTCAAGCCCGGCCCGGTTCGCGTGAAGACGCAGAACGGAGACGAGGAAGTGTTTTACGTCTCCGGCGGCTTCCTGGAAGTCCAGCCGAAACTGGTCACCGTGCTGGCGGACACCGCCGAGCGCGCCCAGGATATGGACGGCGCCCAGGCTGAAGAAGCCAGGCAGCGTGCCAAGGAAGCCCTGGAAGGCAAAAACGCCGACATGGACTACTCGCGCGCCGCCATCACCCTGGCCGAAGCGTCCGCACGCTTGCGTACCATCGAACAAATCAAGAAGATGGCCAAGCGGTAACGCCCGGCTTTCGGTACAAGCTGAATCAAAAAAGGGTGGCTCTGAGCTGCCCTTTTTTTGTTATCACCACAGAACTCAAGGAAGCGGAGCATGAATCTGGCGGTAGTGATTCTCGCGGCGGGCAAGGGAACCCGCATGAAATCGGACCTCCCCAAGGTCCTCCACCCGATTGCCGGACGCCCCATGGTGCAGCACGTGGTGGACGCCGCCGGCGCCCTCAACCCGGATAACACCGTGCTGATTTACGGCCATGGCGGCGAAGCCGTCCGCCAGGCGGTGACCGGTTCGCGGCTGCAATGGGCGGAGCAAGCCGAGCAGCTCGGCACCGGCCACGCCGTGGCCCAGGCACTGCCGCACCTGGAAGAAGACGTGGTGCTGGTGCTGTACGGCGATGTGCCCCTGATTCAGCCGCAGACCCTGCGTGACTTCGTCGCCCGCGTGGACGACCAGAGCCTGGCGCTGATGACCCTGACCCTGGACGACCCCTCCGGCTACGGCCGTGTGATCCGCGACGCCGAGGGCAAGGTTCAGCGCGTGGTCGAGCAAAAGGACGCCAGCGACGATGAAAAAGCGGTCCGCGAAATCAACACCGGCATCCTCGCCTGTACCCGCCGCTTCCTGAACGACAGCCTGCCGCGACTCTCCAACAGCAACGCTCAGGGCGAATACTACCTCACCGATCTGATCGCCATGGCGGTGGACGCCGGTATGGAGGTGGTTACCGAGCAGCCCGGCCACGCCTGGGAAGTGGATGGCGTCAACGATCGGGTCCAGCTGGCGCGCCTGGAGCGCGTCTACCAGCGCGTGCGCGCGGAAGCCCTGATGCGCGACGGCGTTACCCTGCTGGACCCGGCCCGGCTGGATATCCGTGGCCGCCTGCAATGCGGCCAGGATGTGACCCTCGACATTAATACGGTGCTGGTCGGTGACGTGGAAATCGGCGACCGGGTCACCGTGGGGCCGAACTGTTTGATCCGTAATGCCCGCATCGGCAGCGGCACCCACATCGAAGCGAATTCGGTGGTGGACGGCGCGGTGGTCGGCGAAGACTGCCAGGTGGGTCCGTTCGCCCGTTTGCGCCCGGGCACCGAGCTGGCCGCTCAGGCCAAGGTCGGCAACTTCGTGGAAACCAAGAAAGCCTATGTGGGCGAAGGTTCGAAAGTGAACCACCTTACTTACATCGGCGACAGCCGCATCGGTAAGGGCGTCAATGTGGGCGCCGGCACCATTACCTGTAACTACGACGGCGTTAATAAATTCCAGACGGTGATGAAGGATGGCGCCTTTATCGGCTCCAACTCATCCCTGGTGGCGCCCGTGACCATCGGCGAGAATGCCACCGTCGGTGCCGGCAGCGTGGTCACCAAGGACGTGCCCGACCAGGGACTGGCGGTGGCCCGTGGCCAGCAGCGCAACATCCAGAACTGGTCGCGGCCGGAAAAGAAATAGGCACGGACAAAAAAGGAAACGCAAATGTGTGGAATCGTCGGCGCCATCGCCCATCGTAACGTCAGCAATATCCTGATCACGGGGCTCAAGCGCCTGGAATATCGAGGCTATGACAGCGCCGGTGTGGCCCTGCTCAACGACCAGGGTCTGACCCGTGTGCGCCGCCAGGGCAAGGTGGCGGCCCTGGAAGACGCGGTGCGCGAGGAAAACAGTGCCGGCTTCCTGGGCATCGCGCACACGCGCTGGGCCACCCACGGTCGTCCGTCCGAGGAAAACGCCCACCCACACCTGTCCGGCCAGGGTCTGGCCGTGGTCCACAACGGCATTATCGAAAACTTCCAGGCGCTCAAGGACGAACTGGAAGCCGACGGTTACCGGTTCACGTCGCAAACCGACACCGAGGTGATCGCCCACCTGATCCACCGCACCCTTAAAGACACCGGTAACCTGGTGGACGCCGTGCGCGCCAGCGCGTCGCGCCTGCACGGCGCCTATGCCCTGGGCGTGATCGACCAGGATGAGCCCGACCATCTGGTGGCGGTACGTTCCGGTTCGCCGCTGGTGGTGGGTCTGGGCATCGACGAAAACTACATCGCCTCCGACCAGCTTGCGTTGCTGCCGGTGACCAACCGCTTCATCTTTCTCGACGAAGGCGACCTGGTCGACATCACGGTGGACGCGGTCACTATCATCGACGCCGACGGCCAGCCGGTGGAACGGACCGTGCACGAGCTGGACGGCACCCACGAGGACGCGGACAAAGGGCCCTACCGGCACTACATGCAGAAGGAAATCTTCGAGCAGCCGGCGGCCATTCAGCGCACCCTGGAAGGGCGTATTGATTCACCCGACTCGGTGAGCGCCGCCTTCGGTGACGCCGCCACCGCCATTTTCGACCGGGTACGTACGGTGCAGATCGTCGCCTGCGGCACCAGTTACCACGCCGGCATGGTGGCCCGTTACTGGCTGGAAGCCATGGCGGGTATTCCCTGCCAGGTGGAAGTGGCCAGCGAATTCCGCTATCGCCGGCACGTGGTGCCGGAAGGCACCCTGTTCGTCACGATTTCGCAGAGCGGTGAAACCGCCGACACCCTCGCCGCTCTGCGCGACACCGGCGGCAAGGACTACGTCGGCCGGCTGGCGATCTGCAACGTGGACGGCTCCTCGCTGGTGCGCGAGTCCGAGCTGGTGTTTCTCACCAAGGCGGGCCCGGAAATCGGCGTCGCTTCCACCAAGGCGTTCACCACCCAGCTCACCGGGTTGATGATGCTGGTGCTGGCGCTGGGCCGTCGCAAGGGGCTGGGCGACGACCAGATTGAAAAGATTCTCGCGGAACTGCGTCAACTGCCCAATCTTCTCGAACAGGCCGCCGCCCTCGACAAGCCCATCGAAACCCTGTCCCGTGCCTTCGTGGAAAAACACCACACGCTGTTCCTGGGTCGTGGCGTGCACTTCCCGGTGGCCATGGAAGGGGCGCTCAAACTCAAGGAAATTTCCTATATCCACGCCGAGGCCTACCCGGCCGGTGAGCTCAAGCACGGCCCGCTGGCCCTGGTGGACAAAGAGATGCCGGTGGTGGCCGTGGCGCCCAACGATCAGCTTCTGGAAAAGCTTAAGTCGAACCTGCAGGAAGTGCGCGCCCGGGGCGGCGAACTCTATGTGTTCGCCGACAAGAACGCTCAGGTAAAAGACGGTGAGGGCATCCATGTGCTGAACATGCCGGCGGTGCCGGAAAGCATCGCGCCGATCGTCTACACCGTGCCGCTGCAACTGCTCAGCTACCACGTGGCGGTGCTGCGCGGCACCGACGTGGATCAGCCGCGCAACCTCGCCAAATCGGTGACGGTGGAGTAACCGCCCCTAGTCTTCGAACAGGGACAGATACTCCCCGTAACCGAGTTCTTCCATCTTCTCCTTGGGGATGAATTCCATGGCGGCGGAGTTCATGCACCAGCGCTGGCCGGTGGGTGCCGGCCCATCATCGAACACATGCCCGAGGTGTGAATCCGCGTAGCGGCTGCGCACCTCGGTGCGGCTCGCCCACCACAGGCTGTTGTCTTCATGGGTGGTCACGAACCGGTCGTCTATGGGCCGGGTGAAGCTCGGCCAGCCAGTACCGGAATCGTACTTGTCCGTGGAGGAGAACAGCGGCTCGCCGCTGATCACGTCCACATAGATGCCTTCTTTTTTCAGGTCGTGGTAGGGGTTTTTGAAGGCCCGCTCGGTGGCGTCGTCGCGGGTCACCTGAAAGGCAATCTCCGGCAACGCCTTCTTGAGCATGTCATCGGAAGGACGTTTGAAACGCTCCGGCCCTTCCCAGGGGGCGCCCAGCCGCAGCTCTTCCTGTTCCTCTTCTTCCTCCACCGAAGCGTTCAGCCAGGGGCGGGCGTCCGGGTCTTCCCAGTGCTTCTCCAGAAACTGATCGCGGCCTGAGTTGTAGCGATAGAACTTATAGCGCAGGGCGCTCTTCTTGTAATAGTCCTGGTGATAATCCTCGGCTTCATAAAACGCCTTGAGGGGAACGATTTCCGTGACCACGTCCTTATCGAAACGGCCGCTCTCCTCAAGGGCCTTCCTGGACGCTTGCGCCAGCGCACGCTCCTCATCGGTCTGATAGAAGATAGCGCTGCGGTACTGCGAACCCTGGTCGATAAACTGGCCGTCCGGATCGGTGGGGTCGATGTGCTTCCAGAACCAGGCGAGCAGGTTTTCGTAGCTCACCACGTCAGGGTCGTAGAGCACCTTTACGACCTCAGTGTGGCCGGTTTGCCCGCCGGCCACCTGCTGGTAGGTCGGGTCCACCTCGTCACCGCCGGCGTAGCCGCTGACTGCCTCGGACACACCGTCCAGTTTTTCGAAGTCCGCTTCCGTACACCAGAAGCAGCCGCCGGCGAATACGGCGCTGGCCTGGGCGGCGAAGGCCGGCCCGGTGACCAGCACCATCAGAAAAAGTATCACGCGCATCATAGTTGCCTCCTTTAGCGAACCTTGGATGCGTCCGGAAGGGGAATGTTACATCGTCCCCCCGGTTGGCACGGCTCGCCAGTCCGCTGATTGTGCGCCGCCCAACGTGTGGATGGCGACAAGGCGGGCAAACCGTTTCGCCGCGGCGCGCATCCGGGCTACCATACCTCCATCCGGGACGGGTCCGGTCCTAAAGGGAGCGATGACGATGAGCATGATCAAGGAATTCCGTGAATTCGCCGTGCGCGGCAACGTAGTGGATATGGCCGTGGGCATTATCATCGGCGGCGCCTTCAGCACCATCGTGAAGAGCCTGGTGTCCGATGTGATCATGCCGCCGGTGGGGCTGCTGCTGGCGGACGTGGATTTCGTCGATCTGTTCGTGGTGCTTAAGGGCGACGGGCCCTTCGCCACCCTGGCCGACGCCCAGGCGGCGGGGGCCGTGACACTCAATTACGGTGTCTTTATCAACAACGTCATCAGCTTCGTGATCGTCGCCTGGGCGGTGTTTTTCCTGGTGCGCGGGCTTAACCGGGTCAAGCGCAAGGAAGAAGAGGCGGCCCCCGTGGAGCCGCCGCCCACCCCCGAGGTCCCGGAAGACATTCTGCTGCTGCGCGAAATCCGCGATAACCTCAAGCGTTGATGAGTGAGAAGGCCCAGGGGCACGGGCACGGTGCCCCCCGCCAGAACGTCGAGGACTCCCATTTTTGCCTGGTCGCGGACAGCGAAGAAGCCTTCGTGCTGCGCGCCGCCACCGCCCGCCTGGCGCAGCGGACCCTGGACTTGCAGTATTACGTCTGGGAGGACGACCGGATCGGCAAGCTGCTGGTCTACCGGGCTCTGGAAGCGGCCCGCCGGGGCGTCAAGGTGCGGCTGCTGCTCGACCACGCCAACCAGCTCGGCCGGGACGTAAAGTGGGCGGCGCTGAACGCCCACCCGAATGTGGAAATCCGGCTGTTCAACCCGTTCCGGGGCCGCTACAAGCATTTTATTCAATGGCTGTACCACGCCCCCCGGCTGAACCACCGCATGCACAACAAGGCCTGGATCGTGGATGGCGAACGGGCCATCGTCGGTGGGCGTAACCTTTCCGAGCACTACTTCGGCGTCCACCCGGAGGCCAACTTCCGCGACCTGGACATCTATGCCCGCGGGCCGATCGTGGCGGAAACCCGCGCCGCCTTCGACGCCTACTGGGACAGCGATGTCTGCGTGCGTCTGCGGTCCCTGCGCCGCCGCTCCCGGGTCCACGCCGACCGTCTGTGGGAGCAACTGGTCGCCTGGCGAAAGAGCCTGGACGGTTTTCCCTACCGTTACGAGCAGGATGTCGCCCATTTCGAAGACGTTCTTGGCGCCGCCGACCGCCGCCAAATCCAGGCGCCGGCCGCCTTGCTGTTCGACCCGCCGGACAAGGCCAAGGGCGCCACCCAGCGCTTAATGGGTGACCAGCTTGGCCGGCTGTTGGGGCAGCGCTCCCTGGATGAGATTCTGATTGAGGCGAGCTACTTTATCCCCGGGGACGAATTCACCGCCGCCCTGGCGGACATGCACCGCAATGGCTGCCGGGTGGCGCTGCTCACCAACAGCCTGGCCACCAACGACGTGATCGCCGCCCATGCCGCCTACGCTCGCTATCGCCCGGCGCTGCTGCGCGGTGGCGTTGAGGTGCACGAGCTGCAGCCCAATGCCCGTGCCCGGCGCCACCACGCCCGGCTGTTGCGCGGCCGCGGGCGCTCCAAGTCCAGCCTGCACACCAAAGCCATGGTGCTCGACCGCAAGGAGCTGTTCGTGGGCTCGTTCAACCTGGATCCGCGCTCGGTGAACGTGAATACGGAGATGGGCTATTACGTGGACAGCGAAGCGCTGGCCGGGGAAGTGGCCGCGTTCGTGGAGGAGGGGATGGCGCCCCAGAACAGCTACCGGGTCAGTAGCGACGACCAGGGGCTGCTGTGGGGTGCCGGGGACGAGCGGGGCCCGGTTCAGTATCGAAGCGAGCCTCAGGTCAGTCCATTGCGACGGCTGGCGTCGCAACTGTGCGCCTTATTGCCTATCGAAAATCTGCTCTAGCGCGGCGCGCGGGACCTTTCAGTCCCGCTTGCTCTGTTCCAGGTCCTTCCAGTATGGGTCGCGCAGCTCGCGCTTGAGGATCTTGCCGATGGTGCTGCGCGGCAGCTCGTCTCGGCGCTCCAGGCCGGACAGGCGCTGGCCCTTGCCCAGTTGCTGGTTGGCCCGCTCGCGAATGGCTTCCAGGTCGCCGTCGGACCCGTCGCGGAGCACCACCAGGCCCAGCGGCGTCTCGCCCCACTGCTCGCTGGGCACCGCGATCACCGCCGCGTCGACCACATCGTCGTCCTTGAGCAGCACCTTCTCAAGGTCCTCCGCGTAGACGTTGAAGCCGCCGGAAATGATCATGTCCTTGCGGCGATCCAGCACCGACAGGAAGCCATCCTCGTCCAGCCGGCCCATGTCGCCGGTGCGATAGAACACTTCGCCCTCGGCGCTGGTCCACAGTAGTTCGCTGGTTTTGTCCTCGCGCTTGTAGTAACCGCGCATCATGGCGCCGCTGCGGCCGACGATTTCACCGATTTCACCGGCCGGCAACTCTTTCAGGTCCTCGCTGATGATGCGCAGTTCGCAGCCCGGGCTGGCCTTGCCCACGGTGGCCCATTTGGTGGGGTTCTCGGCGCAGTTCAAGGTGGTGGTGACGCCGCCCTCGGTGAGGCCGTAGAACTCCAGGATATTGCCGGGCCAGCGCGCCATGGCATCGGCGATCACATGGGCGCGCAACGGCGCGCTGGTGGAGAATTTCACCTTGAAGCTGCTCAGGTCGAAACGGTCGAAATCCGGCTCGGCGAGAATCCGCTGATACTGCACCGGCACCAGCATGGCGTGAGTGACACGGTGCTGTTCGGCCAGCTCCAGGAAGCGGTGCGCGTCGAACTTGCCCATGCTGATGATGGTGCCGCCACCGAACAGGGTGGGCAGCACTGATACCAGGGTGGTGTTGGAATACAGCGGCGTGGACACCAGGTTCACCGCCGTCTCGTCATAGCCCAGCGCCCCCACGCGTTCGAGCTGGCGGGCACGCAAGCGGTGATCGTGGAGGATGCCCTTGGGCACCCCGGTGGTGCCGGAGCTGTAGATGATGTTGAAAGGGTCGTCCAGCGACGGCGTATGAGCCGGCGCGTCGGTGGCGGATTCACCCAGCCAGTCCTCGAAGGCCAGCCAGCCGTCGGCCTGGAAATCCAGGCTGATGCGGGTGTTGTTATCGATGTTGTCGAGCCCGTCCAGCAGCGGCTCGATCAGTGAGCGGTGCTTGGCGGAGACGAACAGAAAGCGCGCATCGCAGTCGTTGACCATCAGCGCCAGAGTGTCGCCGGCCGCCATGCCGGACAGCGGCACCATGCAGCCGCCCGCGGTGAGGGTGCCCATGAACAGGGTCAGATACCGGGCGCTGTTCTCGGAGAGGCCGGCCACGGTCTCGCCCCGTTGCAGGCCGGCGGCGCGCAGGCGGTTGGCGACCCGGTTCACGTTATCCACGAACTGACGCCAGGTGAGCATGCCGGTTTCGTCGTATACCGCCGGTTTGTCCGGCTGGGCCGCCGCCAGGGCCTGGAGGCGCTCGGGGACGGATACAAAGGCCTCCGCGTCCATTGTCGGCGCGTAGACGGGCATCGCTTCACTTACCGCGGTCATGGGTCTCTCCCGATTCGATGGAATTCCGTGAAAGTGGAATTTTGTTTTAAATTTGGCCAGGAAGCATACTCTCCGGTATGCCCGGGCTCAATACTGACCGGTCACGCTTTGAGGAACACCGCTCGACCAAAGGCTAATAACCCCCTGGCGCGGGCGCATGCTAGTTGTCTCGTGAGAGGCTTGCGGGTTGTGTCGTCGCCGCGGGCCACCGCCAATAACAACAATCTGGGGAACCGCCATGGGACTTAAAAAAGGCATGGGCATTGTCGCCGCCGGCTTGCTGGCGTTCGCCGCGCACGCGGCCACACCGGTCAAGCTGGGCCTCAACTATCCGCACACCGGCGAATACAGCGAAGAGGGGCTGATGCAAAAGCGCGGCGCCCTGATGGCCATCGATGAAATCAATGCCGCCGGCGGAGTGCGTGGCCGCCCCTTGGCGCTGATCGAGCGCAACTCCGCCTCCCAGGCGGAGCGCTCCCGACGCAACGTCGACGAGCTCGCCGCCGAAGGCGCGGCGATGCTGTTCGGCGGCTCGTCCAGCGGCGTCGCCATCGCCGCCAGCAAGCAGGCACGCAAACACGACCTGCTATATTTCGGCACGCTCACCTACTCCAACGACACCACCGGCAAGGATGGCCACCTGGGCATGTTCCGCGAGTGCTACAACGCCTGGATGGCCGCACGGGTGTTGGGTGATTACCTCAAGCGCCAGTACCAGGACAAAAAATACTTCTACGTCACCGCCGACTACACCTGGGGCCACACCACCGAAGCCTCCATGCGCGAATTCACCGACACCAAGGACAGTGACCGCCACGGCTCGGTGCGGGTGCCGTTCCCCGGCGGCCGCTACCACGAAATCGAAGAGGCCATGCAGGCGGCCGCGGACAGCGACGCGGACGTTCTGGT
>JBFJUC010000082.1:0-9622 GCA_041624875.1 Alcanivorax sp. | reverse complement strand
ATGGTGCTGGTGCCGGAGAAGAAGAACATGCCTATGGTGATCAGTTGCAGGCTGAGGATGACGCCGGGCTGCCACAGGGCCTGCAGGCCGGTGACCAGGGAGGGCGCGGCCGCCGTCGCGGTGGGCAGCAGCAGGCTGATCAGTACGCCGTAGCCGGCGGCCAGCAGCGCCATGCTCTGGTAGGTGGAGAAGCGGCGGCTGCCGCCGCGATAGTCGGCGCGCAGGAATTCCGAGTAGACCCGCCACAGCTGGCTGCCGACCAGGGCCAGGGCGAACGCCGCCGCGAACAGGCCATGGAAGAACAGGCTGGCGCACAGTAGCGCCAGGGCGGTGTGCAGCACGCAGGTGACCGCCTGGATCGGCACCACGCGGACCGCTTCCATGTCGCCGGCGAAGGCGATCTTTTTGGTTTTGCCCAGGAACACATGGTGGAGCCGGCCGAAGCAGCGCTTGGCCCAGCGCGGCGCCAGGTGCACCGGCTTGCCGTAGCAGCAGCCGAAGCTGATGCAGGCCAGGCGGCCGACGCCTTCGCCGAGCACGTAGGCGATTGCCATGGCGGCGAGCAGCGGCATGATCGGCAGGGCGGTCTGCCAGTAGGCGCGGGCGATGAGGTCCGCGCCCCACAACAGCAGCGGCGCCAGCAGGATACCGATAAAGCTGGCGCCACCCACGGTGAAGCCGTGGCGGTTTTTCTCTACCACGCTGGCGATGATCTTGGCGGCCGGCAGGCAGATGGCGAGCACCCCGGCGGTGAGTCCCAGGGCGATGGCCAGCGGCACGCCGGAAGCGCCGGTGAGCACGATAAAGGTGGCTACGCCAAGGCCGCCGGCGAGGCCGGTGAACAGCCCGTAGAAGGTGAGGTTGAGTCCACGCCAGGAGCCGTCGCTGTTCTTCGCCAGAGGCAGCGAAGCGACGAACTGCCAGCGTTCGCGGGGCAGTTCCCGGAACAGCCCCCGGTAGACGACGGCGAACACCAGAGCCAGAGCCAGTATCAACAGATCCGCGTGCATGGTTTTCTCCCGTGAACGTTATCCCTTGATCGGTACAGGCAGGCTAGGCCGGCGTCGGGGACGCGCCGGTGACAGGGCGGTGACGGTTCGGTGACCGCCGCCGCGTGGACAAGGCGCGGTGACCGAATTATGGTGCATAAAAAAGCACTGGTACCCGTACGGGTACACGGGGGATAAACCATGGAAAGGGTAAGCACGCTGATTATTGGCAGCGGCTTCGGTGGTGCGGTGATGGCCTGCCGGCTGGCGGAAAAAGGGGACAAGGTGGTGGTGCTGGAGCGGGGACGGCGCTGGCTGCCTGAGGATTATCCCAGTGTCAGCCAGCGCGACTGGCTGTGGGACGAGGACGAGCCGGAGCAGCAGAACGGCTGGCTGGATTTTCGCTATTTCGGCGATATGAGCGTGGCGTTGGGCGCCGGTGTCGGCGGCGGCTCGCTGATTTACGCCAATGTCAGTGTGGCGCCGCCGCCGGAGGTGTTCGAGCATGGCTGGCCGGAGGCGATCCGTTTCGACACCTTGCGTGAACATTTCCGTGTCAGCGGCGAAATGCTCAACGTGCAGACCCTGCCCGACCACCAGTGGACCCCGCGCACCCGCCTGATGCACGAAGCCGCCGACAAGCTCGGTCAGCGCCACCGTTTCCGCGTGGTGCCTCAGGCGATCAGTTTCGATCCGGACTGGCACGACGGCCTGGACAACGCCTACAGCTACGCACGCAGTAAAACCTGGACCAACGCCCAGGGGCGCCAGCAGGGCACCTGTGTGCACTGCGGCAACTGCGACCTGGGCTGCCCGGTGCAGGCCAAGAACACCCTGGACCTCAATTACCTGGCCCGGGCCGAGCAGAAAGGCGCGGAGATACGGCCGTTGCACCATGTACGCTGGATCCGGCCGCTACAGGGCGGCGGTTACGAGGTCGGCGTCAACGACCTGGACGCCCGCGCCTGGCGTCTGATACGCGCCGACAAGGTGATTGTCGCCGCCGGCAGTGTCGGCTCCACCGAGTTACTGCTGCGCTGCCGCGATCAGTACAAGACCCTGCCCAAGCTGAGCCGGGCGCTGGGCCGGGGCTGGACCAGTAACGGCGACTTTTTTACCCCGGCGTTCTATCCCGACCGGCATCTGGCGCCGAGCCGCGGGCCGACCATTACCGCCGCCATTGATTATCTGGACGGCGCCGATGGCGGGGCCCGCTATTTCGTGGAAGACGGCGGTCTTCCCGATGTGCTCGGCAATCTGCTGCGCCACGCCGGCAAACACCCCAAGCTGGCGCGCACCCGGTTGGCGGCGGCGCTGTTGGAATACCGCCGCGATAACACCCCGTTTGAAAACATGATGCCCTGGTTCGGGCAGGCCCGGGACGAGCCGGGCGGGCGTTTCTATCTGGGGCGCCGCTGGTACGCCCCCTGGAAACGGGACCGGCTGCGTTTGAACTGGGATTACCGTAAAGCGGAGAAGGCGGTGCAGGGGCTCGCGGACCGCCATCTGGCCCTCACCGAAGTCACCGGCGGGCGCGCCAGCACACCGGCCACCTGGCGCTGGTTCAAGAACCTGATCACGCCGCATCCGCTGGGCGGCTGCAATATGGCCGATACCGTGAAGCAGGGTGTGGTCAACCACGCCGGCGAGGTGTTCAATTATCCTCAGTTGTTCGTGGTGGACGGCGCCACGGTGCCCGGCTCCCTGGGGCTGAACCCATCGCGGACCATTGCCGCGCTGGCGGAACACGCCGCCGCCCAATGGCGCTGAACGGTGTGGCGCTGAACATTGCATTATCCGGCACAGCAGGTGAGAGTTTATGAGTGACGACAATCGATACCACGTACGCCTGACCGGTGAGCTGATGGGCGGCGCCGACGCCGGCCAGGTGGCCGCGAACCTGGCCCGCCTGTTCAAAATGCCGGAGCAGAAAGCCGCTTTGCTGGTCAGCGGCCAGCCGCGGGTGGTGAAGAAGGACGCCGACGAAGCCACGGCGCGAAAATTCCAGGTGGCCCTGCGGCAGGCCGGCGCCCGCTGCGAACTGCTGCCGGTGGAGGGCGACGCCATGGCCGCCGCCCCGGCGCCTCAAGAGCCGGAACCCGCGGGCGCGGAGCCGGCACGCCAGGACACGGGGGCATCAGCCGCCCCGGCGCCGACGGCGGCCGGGCATCAAGACGGGGATATTGAGACGGTGGGTACGATCCGCACCGGCGGCACCGGTTTCAGTGGCGCCTTCGAGGTCGCGCCGGTGGGGGCCGACCTGGACACTTCAGAGCGTGGTCAGCCGGCGTCGGCGCCGGATATCAGTCATCTTTCAATGGCCGAGCCGGGCGCTGACTTGGAACCGCTCAAACAGGAGCGCGAAGCCGTGGTGCCGGATATTAGCCATTTATCGATCAAAACGGACTAGCCTTGGGGGCCGTCCGGTCCCTGGAAGTGCAGCATCATTTCTTCCAGCACGTCGGGGATGCCGTTGGCCATTTGCCGCACCAGCTGGCTGTCGTTCCAGACTTCATCCAGCGCCGGGTCGTCGTCGACGCCGGAGATCAGCAGCATGGGCAGCAACCAGGTGGCCATGGGGTCGTCGTCTTCGTCGCTGTGCCAGCGTTCTTCATGCAGCAGCATGCCGCTCAGAAAACCGGCGCACCAGGACGCCAGGTCGGCACCGTCTTCCTCGCGGTAGGGGTCGAGCAGGCAGGGCAGATTGATACGCTCGCCGCCCAGGGTGTCGGTGAGCAGGCGACCGCGTAATTCATCCAGGGCGCCGGCCACCGCTTCTGGCAGGGACATTTCCAGCGCCAGGCCGAAATCCGCCGGACCGTCGTAGGGGCCCACGGTGAAAGCGCAAATCAGACCGTGTGTCTCCACCCAGGAGGGCGCTTCCTCGCCCTGGCCGGCGAAATAGGTTTCCACGGTGTGTTTCAGGTGGGGGTTGGAAATTCCGCTCATACTGTCGCCGCTGCCGTTAATTGGGATGGCAAGGATACCCGCTTGCCGAAGCCTCTGAAACCGGCGCCCGCGTGCAACTGGTACGCAGGGTGTCCCGGCCGGCGGCTTTGGCCTGATAGAGCGCCTGGTCCGCGCGTTCGATGAACGCCGGCGCGGATTCTCCCCACTGGTGCCCGGCCAGCCCGCAGGACAGGGTGATCCGCAGCGACGGATCGAAGTCATAGCGTTGCGTGGCGAAGGTCTCTTTCAGACGGCTCATGGCGGCTTCGCAATCGGCGTGATCGGACTGCGGGAACAGCACTACGAACTCTTCGCCACCGTAGCGTGCCAGCACGTCGGAGCGGCGCAAGCACTGGCTGGCGAGCGTGGCGAAGCGCCTTAATACCTCGTCACCGGCCGGATGGCCGTAGGTGTCGTTGATGCGCTTGAAGTGATCCAGGTCGACCAGCGCGATATGCAGGGGGATGTGATCGCGGTCGGTGCGGGACAACTCTTCTTCCAGCCGCTCCAGGAAGTGGCGTCGGTTGAACAGGTCGGTGAGTTCGTCGCGAATGGCGATGCTCGCCAGCCTGTCGTGGGCCTGACGCAGGGATTCTCGCTGGGCGCGAAAGCGCTGCTGCAGGTTGTGGATATAGCCGCCCATGTAGACGAACCAGGCGAGAATCAGGGCCAGCACGCCCCACTGGCTCAGCGACAGGGCAAGAATCTGGGTGAGAGGCAGCTCCACCCATTCGTAGACCAGCAACACCGTGAACGAAAACTGGGCGATCACCGCCATCACAATCTGCTGGCGACGGTCCAGGGAAAACACGCCGAACGTCATCATGATCAGGTACAGGCTGAGCAGGGCGCCGCGCAACTCGCGGGCATGGAACAGCAGCAGGGTGATCACCAGAATGCCGGCGAACATCTGCACCATGGTCAGGCTGGGGTCCTTGAAGCGCTCGGTGAAGCCGCTGCGCACCAGCACGAACACCACCAGATTGGCGGCGAACAGGCTGCCGAAGATCAGCAAATGGGGCGTGCGTGGGTCGAAAGCGGCGATTTCCACGCCGGCCACGGTACCGCCCCAAAGCAGCAAGTAGGAGTAGATCGCCATGAGTTGCCGGCGCAGCCGCAGGGCGCGCTCGGGACGATGAGAAAGAACCTGCTTCATGTTGTTGTTCAATGCAAAGGCCCGCCTGGTTTTTTGCCTCCCCTGGCTGGTTCTCAAGGTGTCCGGCCCCTGAGATGAACGCCGCATCTCATACTTTATCATTGTGTCGCAGTTCACACTTTAGTCGTTGCTGGTACCAAAGCAAGGGTATGACTTGCCGGTCACACCAAAATAGTGACAGACTCGTCGAATTAAACAAACGTTTGATTGGTTTATAGAGGATGCCATGTCCACCGATTTGCCTATCGACTTGAGATTGTCCGAGGAGCAGCGCATCAGCCGCGAAGGCATGCGCCGCTTCGCTTCGCAAACCCTGGCGCCCGGGGCCCGGGCCGCCGATGAAGCGGCCACCGCCGATCCCCAGGTGCTGGCGGCCATCGCCGGTTTCGGCCTGACCTTGATGAGCCTGCCGGAAGCCCTGGGCGGCGCCGGCCTGCCGCGCTCGCCGATGGGCAACATACTCGCCTGCGAGGACCTGGGGGAGGGCGACCTGAGCCAGAGCCTGGCGGCGCTGGCGCCGCTGGGCGTAGTGAACGCCCTGTTGGACTTCGGCGACGACGCCCAGCACGAGGCCTGGTTACCCCGTTTCGCCAGCGAAGAGCCGGTGCCGGCGGCGGTGGCGCTAGCGGAGCCGCGTGCCACCTTTGAGCCCGGCGACCTGCGCACTACGGCCCGCCGTGACGGCGACGATTATGTATTAGACGGCGAGAAGTGCCTGATCCCGCTGGTGGCGCAGTGCCAGTTGTTCCTGGTGGTGGCCGCCGCCGAAGACGGCCCGGCGGCGTTTGTCGTCGAGGCCGACAGCGCGGGGCTGAGCCGCGCGCGGCAGGATTACATGGGGCTGCGCAGCGCCGAGCCCGGCACCCTGACCCTGGAAGGCGTGCGGGTGCCGGCCGCCCAGCGGCTCGCCCACTTCGATCTGGAACGGCTGGTGAGTCTGTCGCGGATCGGGCTGGCGGCGCTGGCGACCGGTTGTTGCCAGGCGGTGCTCGAGCAATGCGTGCCCTATGCCCTGGAGCGTAAGGCGTTCGGGGAAGCGATCGCCCGGCGTCAGTCGGTGGCCTTTATGATCGCGGACATCGGTATCGAGATCGAAGGCATGCGCCTGCTTACCTGGCGGGCCGCCAGCCGCGCGGAGCAGGGGCTGCCGTTCCAGCGCGAGGCCTATCTGGCGTTTCTGCAAAGCATGGAGAAAGCCATGCGCATCGCCACCGACGGCGTGCAGGTGTTCGGCGGTGCCGGCTTCGTGCGCGACTACCCGCTGGAAATGTACTACCGGAACCTGCGCGGCCTGTCGGCCCTGCACGGCGCGCTGATGGTGTGAGGAGAGAATCCATGATCAATTTCGAACTGCCCCCGTCCCTGAAAAATCTCCAGAACATGACCCACCAGCTGGCCGACCAGGGGTTCCGCCCGATTTCCCGCAAATACGACCGCATTGAGCACGGCGACACGCCGGCGGAGCTCAAACCGCTGGCGCAGATGATCGCCGCTGGCCGCCCGCGCGGTGGTGGCAAAGGCGAAAAAGCAGAAGCCGATCCGGATGCGGTCAAGAACGGCAGCAACCTGATGGGGATCGTCAGCGTCGAGGAAATGTGTTGGGGCGATACCGGCCTGATGCTGTCGCTGCCGGCCTCGGGATTGGGTAACGCCGCGATCCAGGCGGTCGGTACGGCGGAGCAGAAAGAGCAGTACGGCAAGCTGTACTGCGCCATGGCGATCACCGAGCCGGGCGCCGGCTCCGACTCGGCGGCGATCAGCACCACCGCCCGCCGCGACGGCGATGAATGGGTACTCAACGGCGAGAAGATTTACTGCACCGGCGGCCAGCGCTGCGACGCGGTGGTGGTGTGGGCGACCCTGGACAAGTCGCTGGGCAAGGCGGCGATCAAGTCGTTCATCGTCCCCCGGGACAACCCCGGCATGCAGCTGGTGCGGGTGGAAGACAAGATGGGCCTGCGCATTTCCGACACCGCCGCCCTGGCGCTCACGGATTGCCGGATTCCGGTGGACCATGTGCTCGGCTCGGCGGAGATCGCCGACACCGAAGCGGCGCGCAAGAAAGCCTTCGGCGGCGTCATGCAGACGTTCGACAATACCCGGCCCATGGTCGCCGCCATGGCCCTGGGCGTGGCTCGCGCGGCCCTCGAAATCACCACTGAAATTCTTGAAAAAGAAGGGGTTAAGGCGGACTTCTCGAAAACACCTTACAACTCCAGTGCCATCGAACTGGAGCTCTATCGCCTGGAAGCGGATCTCGACGCGGCCCGCCTGATGACCTACAAGGCGGCCTGGATGGCGGACAACGGTCAGGCCAATTCCAAGGAAGCGTCCATGTGCAAGGCTAAGGCCGGCCGCATGGGCAACGAGGTGACACTTAAGTGCGTGGCGCTTTGCGGCGAGATGGGGTACTCCGAGCGCCACCTGCTGGAGAAGCTGGCGCGGGATTCCAAGATCATCGACATCTTCGAGGGCACCCAGCAAATTCAGCAACTGATCGTCGCCCGTCACCTGCTGGGGCTCTCCTCCCGGGAACTGAAATGAGTCGCGGCGGCCGGTCGATCTGCTAGCATGCGGGACATTGATACTCATTCAATGTCCCCTTGCAGGAGTCCGGTATGTCGTCATCACTGGCCGATCAGGTGGTCTGGATCACCGGTGCCTCTTCCGGCATCGGTGAAGCGGTGGCTTCCGAATACGCTCGCTACGGCGCCAAACTGGTGCTCTCGGCGCGCCGCCGCGAAGAGCTGGAGCGGGTGCGCGCCGGGCTGGTCAACGCCGAAGAACACTTGGTGCTGCCGCTGGATCTCACCGACCAGGACGCCATGGCGCCGGCCACGGAGACGGTGCTGCGGCACTTCGGCCGGCTCGATCAAGTGGTGCATAACGGTGGTATTTCCCAGCGCTCTCTGGTGCGCGACACCGGCATGGCGGTGGACCGGCGCATCATGGAGGTGAACTACTTTGGCGCCGTGGCGCTCACCAAGGCGGTGCTGCCGGCGTTTATCCGCCAGGGCGGCGGTCGTTTCGTGGTGGTGACCTCCTTGGTGGGCGAGCTGCCCACGCCCAAGCGTTCCGCCTACAGCGCCAGCAAGCACGCGCTGCACGGGTTTTTCGAGGCGCTGCGCGCCGAGGAATTCGACAATGGTGTGCGCGTAACGCTGGTGCTGCCGGGTTTTATCCGCACTCAGGTATCCGTGAACGCGCTCACCGCCGACGGTAGTGCCCAGGGCAGCATGGACGAGTTGCAGGCCAACGGTATGGATGTGGGCCTGTGCGCCCGGCGTCTGGTGGAGGCCGTGCAGCGCGGCCGCGATCAGGTTATCATCGCGGGCCGCGAAGGGGCCGGGCTCTATTTGAAACGCTGGTCACCGGCCCTGTATCGTCGCGTGATTCGCAAGGTCAAGGTGACCTGAGCCCTTTTCCATCATTCCTTCTTCGTTATCCGACAGCCGACTATGAGCACCGCCGACACCTTCGCCGATACCCAACTGGACGCCAAACACCGCACCCGGCTCAATAAGTTGCAGAAAAAGCTGCGCCGCGAGACCGGTCGGGCGATCGCCGACTTCAATATGATCCAGGACGGCGACAAGGTGATGGTGTGCCTGTCCGGCGGCAAGGATTCCTACACCATGCTGGAGATTCTGCGCAATCTTCAGCATTCCGCGCCGGTGGACTTTGAGCTGATCGCCGTGAATCTGGACCAGAAGCAGCCCGGATTTCCAGAGCATGTGCTGCCTGAGTACCTGGAAAAGGAAGGGGTGAACTACCACATCCTGGAAAAAGACACCTATTCCATCGTCAAGGAGAAGGTGCCGGAGGGCAAAACCACCTGCGGCCTGTGTTCGCGTCTGCGGCGCGGCAGCCTGTACGGCTTCGCCGAGGAGATCGGTGCCAACAAGATCGCCCTCGGCCACCACCGTGACGACATCGTGGAAACCCTGTTTCTGAATATGTTTTTCGGCGGCAAGATGAAAGCCATGCCCCCCAAGCTGCGCAGCGACGACAACCGCAACGTGGTGATCCGCCCGCTGGCCTATTGCCGCGAGAAAGACATCATCGAGTTCGCCCGCTACAAGCAGTACCCGATTATTCCCTGCAACCTGTGCGGCTCCCAGGAGAACCTGCAGCGCCAGGCGGTGAAAGACATGCTGACGCGCTGGGATAAGGAACACCCGGGCCGGGTGGAAAGCATCTTTTCCTCGATCCAGAACATCGCCCCCTCGCAACTGGCCGATACCAGCCTGTTCGACTTCGAGCACCTGGAGGAAGGCCAGAACCAGGGCGGCGCCGGCGCCCACCGCCTGGACGTGGTCAACCTGTTTGGCTAGTGCCACATGATTCGCGCCGCCGTTTCCGCTAAAATACGCCCCGCCCTGTGGCCGGCAGGGTGGCCGCCCGCCGCCCCGGCCCTCTCTCTTCGCACTCTCGACCTGAAAGGTAGGAGCACATGACCGATCGAATCAAAAAAGGTGGCCTTGAGATTGCCGCCGAACTCCACGACCTGGTAGCCAACGAGATCGCT
>JBFJUC010000081.1:0-9867 GCA_041624875.1 Alcanivorax sp. | reverse complement strand
TTTACGCCGCCGCTGGGCGAAGCGGTGGCGATTGAGCGGCTGGGGCTGGAATGCAGCCCCTGTTTCCAGCGCGAATGCCCGCTGGGCCACCTCAATTGTCTTCGCCAACTGGAGCCGGACCGGGTGATTCAGGCCCTGGCACGGTTGCCGGGCGTGCCGCGATGAACCACGACGGACGGGCGGTATGCGTGTTCTGCTGATCAAAACCTCCTCCATGGGCGATGTGATCCATTCCCTGCCGGCGATCACCGATGCGGCACGGGCGATCCCGGGCCTGCGGCTGGACTGGGTGGTGGAAGAGGGCTTCGCCGATCTCGCCGGCCGCCACCCGGCGGTGGATCGGGTGCTGCCCTGCGCCCTGCGCCGCTGGCGCCGGCACCCCTGGCGCGCCCGTCGCAGCGGTGAGTGGAAAAGCTTCAAAAACGCCCTGCGCGAGCGCGAGTACGACGCGGTGATCGACGCCCAGGGCCTGATTAAAAGCGCCTTTATTACCCGCTTGGCGCGTGGCCTCAAGTTCGGTCTGGATAAAGCCTCCGCCCGGGAGCCCTGGTCGGCGCTGGCGCTGGACCGGCCACTGCCGGTGCCGCGGGGCGGCCACGCGGTAACCCGCGTGCGGCAGCTGTTCGCCGCCGCCCTCGGCTACAGCGCCCCGGACAGCGCCCCGGACTACGGTCTCCGGCGCACACGGGCGCCGCGCCCGCTGGGCGCGCCCGGCGCCGAGCTGGTGTTCTGCCACGGCACCACCTGGCCGACCAAGCATTATCCGGAAGCCTATTGGCGTGCCCTGGCGGAGCGTGCCGCCGCCGACGGTCAGCGGGTATGGCTGCCGTGGGGCAATGACACCGAACGGGCCCGCGCCGAGCGCATCGCCCAGCACCTCACCGGCGTCGAGGTGTTGCCGCGCCTGTCCCTGTCCGCACTCACCGACCGCATGCTGGCCTGGGACGGGTTCGTCGCCGTCGACACCGGGCTCGCCCATCTGGCCGCCGCCGCCGGCTTGCCCGGGGTGGCGCTGTACGGCCCCACCGATCCGCGCCTGACCGGCGTATGGGGGCCGCGTGCCCGCTCGCTGGCGGCGGAGTTCCCCTGTGCCCCCTGCGTCCAGCAAAAATGTACCTACCAGGGCAACCTGGGCCAGGGGGTGAACCCGCCCTGCTTCAGTAGCCTCAAACCTCACCGCGTCTGGCAGGCGTTGATGGAAGTAACCGCGGACGGCGCGGCGGATGGCACGGTAACCACGGGGGGCGCGCGATGAACCTGGCGTTCCTGCTGTTCGAATATTTTCCCTATGGCGGCCTGCAACGGGACATGGTGGCGATCGCCACCAAGGCGCTGGAGCGCGGCCACCGGGTGACGGTATTCACCCGCGCCTGGCACGGCGACCCGGCGCTCGTCGACGGGCTGGAGGTGCGAACACTGCCGTCTTCCGCTCGCAGCAACCACGCCAGCGACGCGGAGTTCGCGCGCCGGGTCATCGTGCAAACGGACGGCTTTGACCGGGTGGTGGGCTTCAACAAGATGCCGGGGTTGGATTGGTACTACGCCGCCGACGGTTGCCTGGCGGCCCGTTACCGGGGCCTGAAAACCCTGTTGCCGCGCTACCGCAGCAAGCTGGCCATGGAAGCCGCCGTGTTCGGCGCCCATGCCGCCACCGGCGTGCTCTCCATTTCGCCGCCGCAGAAAGCGCTCTACCAGCACCATTATGGCACCCCGGACGGGCGGTTCGTGTCGCTGCCGCCGGGTATCCGACGCGACCGCGCACAGCCGACCGACCACCTGCATCGCCGCACCATCCTGCGCGCCGAGCTGGGCATCAGCGAGGTGACGCCGATGCTGCTGTTCGTGGGCTCCGGTTTCCGTACCAAGGGGCTGGACCGGGCCCTGCAGGCCCTGGCCGGGCTGCCCGGCGATGCCCGCCTGTTCGTGGTCGGCGAGGATAAGGCGTCGCCCTACCAGAGACAGGCGCGGCGCCTGGGCCTGGAAGGGCGGGTACACTTCATGGGCGGCCGCGACGACGTGCCGGCCTGGCTGTGGGCCGCGGATCTACTGGTGCACCCGGCTTACGCCGAGAACACCGGCACGGTGCTGCTGGAGGCCGCCATCGCCGGGTTGCCGGTGTTGACCACCCGCGCCTGCGGCTACGCCGACTATATCCGCGACGCCGGTCTGGGCCGGGTGCTCGACGAGCCCACCCCGGAATCCCTGGTCGCCGCCGCCCGTGAATTATTGGCGATAGACCGGCCCGCCTGGTGGCAAAAAGCGGCCCGATTCGCCGAGCAGGCGGACATCTACAGCCTGGTGGACCATGCGGTGGACGCCATCGAAGGCGGGCCGCCGGGAGCACCGCGATGAGCGACCGCGCCCTGTTCCTGCGCGACGATCTGGCCGCCGTCTGGCACGGGCGGGACCCCTTTGCCCAGGCCGCTTCCCAGCCCGGTGAGGTTTACCGCGCTCGCGAAGGCCGGCGAACGCTGCGCTTCGAGGCCGCCGGCCACCCTTACTTTCTCAAATACCACGGCGGTATCGGCTGGCGGGAAATCGTCAAGAACCTGACCCAGGCCAAGGCACCGGTGCTCGGCGCCCTGTCCGAGGTGCGCGCGATCCGCGCCGTTGCCGCCGCCGGCATCGATACCCTGACCATCGCCGGCTACGGTTGTCGCGGCGCCAATCCGGCGCGGCAGCAATCGTTTCTGGTCACCGATGAGTTGAGCGATACGGTCAGCCTGGAAGAGCTGGGTGAGGCCTGGCGCCTGGATCCGGGGCCGTTGCGGTTCAAGTGGGCGATGATTCGCCGCGTCGGCGAGATCGCCAAGGCGATGCACGACGCCGGCGTCAATCACCGAGATTTTTATCTCGGCCATTTCCTCATCGACCGGCAAGCGGTTGCCGATGGCGACGCCACGGCGCCGCTTTATCTGATCGATCTGCACCGCTCGCAAGTGCGCAGGCGGGTGCCGCGCCGCTGGCGCAACAAGGACGTGGGCGGTCTGTATTACTCCACCGCCCGGCTGGATCTTACCCACCGGGATTTGTTGCGCTTCGTGCGCGCCTACACCGGGCTGCCGCTGCGTGAGGCGCTGCGCGAGCACGCCGCCCTGTGGCGGGCCAGCCGCAAAGAGGCGGAGAAAATCTACCGCCGCTATTTCGAGATCGAACCCCACTTCCCGCTGCGTTACTGCGAGCATCCGGGGAAAGACATATGAGCGACGCGCCGGCGTTTTCCATTGTCATCCCCGCCTACAACTACGCCCACTTTCTGCGCCGGGCGGTGACCTCGGCGTGCACCCAGGAAGGCATCGATGTGGAAGTGCTGGTGGTGGACGACGGCTCCACCGACGACACGCCGGCGGTGATGGAAACACTGGGCGCCGAGTTCGGTGAGCGGCTGGCGTATCATCGTCAGGCCAACCAGGGTCCGGCGGCGGCGCGGGCGACGGGGCTGGCCCTGGCCCGCCACGACTGGCTGGTGTTCCTCGACGCCGACGACGAGCTGCTGCCCGATGCCCTGCGGGTGTTCGCCGATCTGATCACCGCTCACCCGCAAAGCCGGGTGGCCATCGCCGGCCATCTTGCCCGCCACGGCGACCGCGAGCGCCGGGTCACGCCGGGGCCGGTGAGCGACCGCCGGCGGGCTAACTTCCAGGCCTACCTGGACAAGCGGCTGAGCCTGTCCAACGGCGCCTGCGCCCTGCACCGGTCGGTGTTCGACAGTGCGCCGCTGGCGTCGCCGTTACCGCACACCGAGGACATGCCGGTGTTCGCCCATCTGATGGCCCGTTACGACGCCTGCAAGAGCGATCAACCGGTGTTGCGGGTGTATCACCACGGCGGCAGCCGCCGCAACGACGTGGCGGCGGCGCTGGCGCTGGGCATGGCACTGGAGGGGGCCATCTTTGACGACAACGGTCTGCCCGACTGGGCCGGCGAGCTGCGGCGCGGTTACCGGGCGCGGCGCGCCCTGTCGCTGCTTAAGCTGGCGGCCCGCGGCGGCCGGCCGGACCAGGTGCGTTTTTTCTTTCACCGCGCGCTCGGCGCCGATTGGCGGCGGGCATTGCAGCCGCGCTATCTGCGCCGGTACCTTGCCAGTTTCGTCCGCCGCCGGAAGCCATCGTGACCGCCAACTCCGCCGATACCCCGCTGACCTGGCCACAACTGGCCGCCATGGACTGGGCCCGTTCCGGTGATTTTACCCTGGATATCGACGGTGAACCGCTGCGTGCCGAGAGGGTGCTGCGTCATCTGCCTGGCCGCCGCATCGCGGTGTGCGCGCGCTGGCGCGGGGCCACCGTGTTCGCCAAGCTGTTCTTCGCCGGCCACGCCGACGAAGCCCGCCGGGAGCTGGCCCGCCACGGTGCCCTGGTGGCCGCCGGGGTGCCCACGCCGGGGTTGGTTTTCGAGAACGTTGAAAGCCAGGGCGCCGACCGGGGCGCGGTGCTGATCCAGGAATGGGTGGGCGGCCAGTCCGGGCAGGCGACGCTGCGTGGCGAGCGCGGGCTGGCGCTGGCCGGTGACCTGCTGGACAGCCTTTTCCTGTTATACCGGGCGGATCTGCGGCAGCTGGATCTGCATCTGGACAATTTTCTGTTCGACGGCGAGCGCTTCCTGGTCATCGACCCCGGTGAAGTGGTGCCGCTGCCCGGCGGCCTGCGCTATGAACCGGCGATTCTCGATAACCTGGCGTTGTTCTGTGCCCAGGCACCGCTGGATCTGCGCGACCGCCTTCAGGAACAGGTGGCGGTGCGGCTGCGTCAGGAAGGGCTACGCAGCGAGCGGCTGGCCGCCATGGTGCGCCGCCGCAGTGACCGGCGCTTGCGCAGCGCGATGAAAAAATGGCGCCGGGAAAGCTCCGCCATCGGGGTCTGGCACGAACACCAGGAACAGTGGTTGTACCGCCGTTCGCTGAGCGGCGAGGACGTCGATGCCCTGGCGGCCGGGTTGCGTGACCCGGCAAGCCTGACGCTGATCAAAGAAGGCAGCCGGGTGAGCGTGTACGGCAACGACCAGTGGATCGTGAAGCACTACCGGGAAAGCGGTTTGAAGACCCGACTGCGCCGCGCGCTGTTCAAGACCCGCGCGGATATTTCCTGGGTGATGGGTTGGACCTGGGCGTTGCTGGGCGTGCCCACGCCGCGCCCGGCGATGCTGCGCCGCTGCGCCGACGGCGAGGCGGTGATCGCCTTTCCCCGTCTGGAAGGCACGGTGGCCTTGAGCACCCTGATGGAGGAACAGCGCGAGCGGGCCCGGCGCATCGCCCCGTCCGTGGAACTGTGGCTCAAGCGGCTCGGTGACACCGGTTTCTGGCACGGCGACGCCAAGGCGCAGAATATTCTTGTCGACGACCAGGACCGGCTGCACTTCATCGATCTGGACGGCGCCGGTTTCAGTGGCGCCAGCCACCGCCGGGCCCGACTGCAGGCCCGGGATCTCAAGCGCTTTAAACGCAACTGGATTCAGTTCGAGGAAAAGCCGCCTTCCATCAGTGAGCGGAAGCGGGCGTGATAGCTTTCGATACTGAACGATTCGTCGAAAATGCGGTATTGCTCGCGGCGGGTTTCTTCCAGCTGTTCCGTCGTGGCGCTGGCCAGATACTCCAACACGGTTTTCACCGCTTCTGTGCTTTCCTTTTCAAACAGCCAGCGTTGATCGCGCAGAATTTCTGGAATGCCGCCCACCGGCGTGCCGTAGCCGGGCACCCCGGCGGCGATCGCCTCCAGCATGGCGATCGGCAGACCCTCGCGCAGCGAGGGCATGATGAAGGCGTCGAAGGCGGACACGTAGCGGTAGGCGTTTTTGCGGCCGCCGGCGAAAATCAGCCGGTCCGCCAGCCCGTGCTGCTTGGCCTCTTCGCGCATGCTGTCCAGCAGCTCGCCGTCGCCGATCACCACCACATGGGGCGGGTTGTCCATTCGCCGCATGGCGTCGATCAGATGCTGGTGGCCCTTGACCGGGCGCATGCGACCGACGGTGCCGATCACCCTGGGCGCGTCCACCGGCAAGCCCAGATCGCGGCGCGCCTCCGCGCGGTCGAGCAGATTGTCGCGCACGATTTTTTCGTTCACGGAATTAGGGACCGCCACCACCTGGTCGGGGCTGAACCCGCGCTCCAGCATGTCCTGGCGCACCGCTTCGGAGCAGGCGGCGAACGTCCAGTCGCGCATCAGTAGTTTGGCGAACAGAAGGCGCCGTGGCTTCTTGAACTCGCCCATGTTGTGAACCACGGAAATCTTGCGCATGCGGGGTAAAAACAGGGCGCACCAGGCCACGAACACCGAAGGTTTCATGCGGTGAGTGATGACCACATCTGGTTTGTCACGGCGCAGCTGGCGCAGCACCTTGAGCACCGCCGACGGGCGGATGCGCTTGATGTCCGACTTACTGAAATGGAACGACACGGTGTCGCAGCCGAGCCGCTCGCCCAGGTTACCGGCCTCGCCGTGGAAAATATAAAAGCTGCGGTCGTGGCCGTGGGCGGCACGGATCACTTCTTCGAACAGATCCACGCCTTCCACGGTGTCATTGCGGTACTTGCATACCTGAACGACTTTCATCGCGTGTCTCCTGTTGTCTCACGTAGGCGACCAGCAGCGCCATGGGGATCCACACGCTCGGCCAGTTATACATAAACGGTGTATAGGGGTGAATGCCGTCGAACAGCACCGCGGTGAAGTCGGTGGCCATGGCGGCCGCCAATACACAGCTGCGCTGCGGATAGGTGCGCCAGCCGCGCCACAGCGCCGGTGCCCACAGCATGACCCAGAGGCCCAGGCCAAGAAAGCCGATGTGGTACAGCAACGACAGATAATAGTTGTGCGGGTGGTCCTGCACCACCGGCTGGCCCGCCACAACGATGTGCAGCTCGCGGGTTTCGTTGGCCATACCGTGGCCGGTGATCGGCTTTTCCAGGATCATTTCCCAGGCAGCACTCCACAACTGCGGCCGCTGCCCGGTGCCCCGGTCGGTGATCAGTTCCGGGCTGAACACCAGCACGCCGGCCGCCACCGCCGCCACAACCACCAGCGGTACCAGCAAGCGGCGTTTGAGGTTGATGATCGGTAGCGCCAGGCAGCCCACCGCCAGGGCCACCAAGGTGGACCGGCGCTGGTTGGCGGCCAGATACACCAGCAGCGCCAAACTGATCAGGTAGGGCGCGATCCGGGTCAAACGGCTGGGCGGAAGCTGGCGGCTGGCGAAGAAGGCGAAGAACGGCAGCGTAATGCAGTACATGCTGGCGTAAAGCTGGTTGGTATCGAGCACCAGCCAGGGGCGGATCCGGAATACCTCGAACACACCGTACAGCTGCGAGCTGAACGGCCGGTCGACGATAAAATAGTAGGCGAAGAAATCCACAAGCGTGGCGACGGCGGCGACCCCGGTACCCACCAGCAGGGCGCCCCAGAACGCGCGCGGATAGCGCTGCACGGCCAGTTCCACAAACGCGAAAAACGTGAAAATCTCGATCAAGGCGCGGACAAAGCGGCTGGGGTTGGGGGCCGGCCCGAAGAAGGTGGAGAGGGTGGCGTAGAACAGAAAGGCCAGCAGCCAGCCGTGCCGTTTAAGCAGTGCCAGTGGCTGATGCCGGGAGGCCACTGCCACATAGATCAGCGCCGGCACAAAGAACACGGCGTCCAGGGCGTTCATCAAACCGGTGCGCGATGGAAACACCAGCAACCCGGAAAACATCAGGCTGAAGCACAGCGTCAGCCAGCTCCGGAACAGAGCGGGGGCGCGGGGCGCGGGATCGGAGACGGAGCTGGGTCGGGTCATCGGTAGGGATGGTCCTGGCCGGGCGGTTGGTGTTTGAAGCGCTTGTGTACCCAGAGGTACTGCTCCGGATGTTTTCGCACATAGTGTTCGATGGTGCGGTTGATGCGGGTGGTGTCCGCCTCGTCGTCGCCGCAGGGGAAATCTTCCAGGGGCGCGCCGAACTCGATCTCATAGCGGCCGCCCGGCAGACGGTAATGGGCGCACGGGATCACCTTCGCCTTACCCATGCGGGCGATCCGGCTGGTGGCGGTGATGGTGGCCGCCGGCACGCCGAAGAACGGTACGAACACCGCATGGGCGGTGCCGTAGTCCTGGTCCGGCGCGTACCAGACCACCTCTCCGCGACGTAGCAGGCGCACCGTCTGGCGGATGTCGTTGCGGTCCACGGAATGATTGACCCAGGTGCCGCGGCCCTTAGTGATCAGGTGATCGAGCAGGGGGTTGTCGTTGGGCCGGTAAACCACGCTGAATCGGAAGAACTTCCCCAGCAGGCGGCTGCCCACGTCGATGCTATTGAAGTGCATGCCCAGCAGCAGCACGCCGTGGCCTTCGCGGCGGGCGGTTTCCAGATACTCCAGGCCGCTCACGGTGAGCCGTTTGTCCAGATCAATGCGGCGGTTATGAAAGGCGCCGGCCATTTCCAGAATGGCCTCGCCGGTGCTGGTCATGACCTGGCGGGCCAGCGCCTCGCGCTCTTGCTCGGAAAGCTCGGGAAAGCACAGCCGCAGATTGGTCAGCGCCACCCGCCGGCGTGAGGCGGCCAGGTACCACGCCAGGCGGCCGACGCCGCGGCCGGAGGCGAGCAGCCAGTCCCAGGGAAGCTGGCCGATCAGCCAGAACAAGGCCAGGCCCAGGCGGGTCGGCCACAGGCGTGGGTCGTACGGTGATATCGGGCGGTGTCGGCGCTTTCCCATGGACGTGTTAGCCCTGACCGGCGCGGACCGGCCGGCGCATGGTGTCGCGGTTGCTGAGGCTGGCCAGCATCAGCGCCAGGGGCAGCCACAGACACATCCAACTGGGGTGGAACGGCACCAGCAGGTAGGCGCCGGCGCTCAGCATGGTGAGCAGGCCGGGCAACAGGGCGACCAGGAACACGGCGCCCTCGCGCTGTTCGCGGCCGGCGTCCGGCAGCCGCCAGGCGGGCACCGCCCAGGCGGCGATGAACAGCGCCAGCCCGATCAGGCCGGTGGTGTGCACCACCGCCAGCAGCACGTTATTGGGGTGCGGCAGCACGCGCAGGCCATCCGGAATGGAGACCAGCAGGGAGTCGCCGCCTTCCTGGCTGAGGCCGTTCCCAAACAGCGGATGGCTGAAATACATGGCCGCCTGGCGCAGCACGTCGAAATCCAACGCCAGATAGAGCGCCACGGCCCCGGCCAGGGCCGCCAAAAGGCGCTGCTGGTAGCGCAATAGCGCCCAGCCCAGTGCCAGCACCAGCAGCATGACGCCGGATTGCCACTGCACCGCCACCAGGAAAGTGAAGCCCACCAGGGCGCCGGCGCCACGGCGGGCGCCTTTGGGGGTAAAGCCCTCATCTAGGGTCTGGGCGAGCAGAATGAACGAGGGCGCCACCAGCGCCATGGTGCCGAGCAGTGGGCCCGGCTGGGGCAGATTGAAGATCAGGCTGGCCGGCTGGCTGAACAACGGGCTGGTGAGCGGCTGGATGGTGTAATAGCTGACCATGATCACCGCCAGCACCACCATGGCGGTCATGGCGCCGTTGGCCAGCGCCTGTTTCAGGGTGTGACGGTAGTACAGGTGCACCCAGCGCAGCATGCCCACCAGAATCACGATCTCCACGGCGGCGCGGATGGTCCGCGAGCTGTTGGCGTCCTCGGCCCACACCATGGTCAGCAGAGTCCAGCCCAGGAAGGCGTACAGTGGCACCAGCCAGGGATCCAGCAGCAGGCGTCGGTCGCCGCTCACCAGCGCCCGGGTGAGCAGCGTCAACGAGGGCAGGAAGAACAGGACGTCCACCACGTTGAGCAGGGCCACTCGCGAGTGGAACAGGAAAGGCCCGGTGAACATGACCGCGAAAGAGACCGTCAGCCACAGTCTCAGCCACCTTCCCTGCAGTGCGTTGTGGCGCAAAGCCGTCATAGA
>JBFJUC010000080.1:0-10003 GCA_041624875.1 Alcanivorax sp. | reverse complement strand
TGTCCTTCCATGTGGGTTCCCAGCAGCGCGATATCGGCGCCTGGGACGCGGCCATCGGCAAGGTCAAGATCATGTTCGAACGCCTGCGCGAGGAAGTAGGCATTGAGCTGAAAATGATTAACCTGGGCGGCGGCTTCCCGGCCAACTACATCGCCAAGACCAATGATCTGGAAACCTACGCATCGGAAATCATCCGTTTCCTGAAAGAGGACTTCGGCGAGCAATTGCCGGAAATCATTCTTGAACCGGGCCGTTCTCTGATCGCCAACGCCGGCGTGCTGGTCAGCGAAGTGGTGCTGATTTCCCGTAAATCCCGCACCGCCTTGCAGCGTTGGGTGTTCACCGACGTGGGCAAGTTCTCCGGTCTGATCGAAACCCTGGATGAAGCCATCAAATACCCGATCCACACGGTAAAGAAAGGGGAAATGGAAGAGGTGGTGATCGCCGGGCCCACCTGCGACAGTGCCGACATCATGTACGAAAACTACAAGTACGGCCTGCCGCTCAACCTGGCCATCGGCGACCGGCTCTACTGGTTCTCCACCGGCGCCTACACCACCAGCTACAGCGCCGTGGAGTTCAACGGCTTCCCGCCACTGAAGGCCTACTACATCTGAATACCCGACCAACCGGCTTCAATACCTGATTTCCAAGCCCGCGAACATCGGACCCACCGCCCAGTCCACATAGATTGGCAGGGCGGCGCCGTTCGCCTTGAGCAGGAAATCAGGCTCCCGTTCTAGAAAATAGGTGGCGGTGTCCGGCCGGGTGCGCACGTTCAGTTCGGTGGTCAGCATGCCGGTGGCGAAGTTGACCCAACCGTCGCCGGGACGGTTGTCCTCCACGCCGATGGCCAGCCCGGCCAGGCCGTTAACGATCAACCCACCAAGCCGGCTTTGCCAACGCCGCTGGCGAGCTTCTTCTTCGGCCAGCCCGGCGATCAGTATCCGCGTCGCGGCCCGTGCTTCGGGGCTGTCCTTGTCGTCCAGGGCCTGATAGGCCCGGTAGGCGTCGCCGTGGGACGGCGCGAACAGCAGGGTGCCGGCCAGCCCCAGGGCCGCTTTGGTGGCGTTGATGTAGTCGTCGTAGCGCTCTTCCGGGTCGTCGGTGTCGCGGGCGTGCACCAGGGAATAGGCGCTGCTGCCGCCGTAAAAGGCGCTCCAGCCCCATTGCCAGTAGCGTGCCTGGTCGGCGCCGCTGCGCAGCGCGGAGGCCGCCTCGGTGGTGCCCTGCGCGTGAGCCATCGGGCCGAGCAACAGCAGGGTGAGCAGGGCCAGCAGCGGATAAGGGTAGGTCATGGGGGTTCCTTCCATGGGTCTCGTCTTTTTGCAGTGTTTATCTAAACCGCTTTGCGTCCGATTGGCAAAAGCGGCAAGCTTTGCGCTCTCTCCTCCACGCTAGGCAGGCCATGTTCAAACGGGTTCGACACTGGTTGGAAGATCGCAAGCTGGCGCGTTTGCCGGTGACGCGGGCGCAATGGGAAAGCGCCATTGCCGGTTGGCCGGTGGCGGCCCGTTATCAGGGCGCCGACCGGGAGCGGTTGTTCGATCTCACCCGGCGTTTTCTGGTGCGCAAGGAGTTCGCCCCCGGCGGTGACTTCACCGTCACCGACGAGATGCAGCTGTTGATCGCCACCATGGCGGTGGTGCCGGTGTTCGGGTTGGGCCTGGGCTGGTACGACGGCTGGTACACGCTGATTGTTTACGAGGACACCTTCGTTACCCCGGACAACGAAATGGACGAGTTCGGCATCGTGCATGACGCGGGGCGGGAGCTGGCCGGCGAAGCCTGGTTGCAGGGGCCGGTGATTCTGTCCTGGGGCGATGTGCGCCAGTCCGGCGGCGAGGACGGCTACAACGTGGTGCTGCACGAGCTGGCCCATAAGCTGGACATGCGCAGCGAAGGCCCTAACGGTGCGCCGCCGCTCCATGCCGGCATGGATCCGCAGCGTTGGCACGATGTCTTCACCGAGGCCTGGCAGGCGCTGGAACGGGCGGAGCAGGCCGGTGAGCCCTTTATCGACCCTTACGCGCTGGAAGATCCCGGCGAGTTTTTCGCCGTGGCCACGGAAAGTTTTTTCGAATCACCCGCCCATCTGCGTGAGGTGCTGCCGGCATTGTACGAACAACTGAGCCTGTTTTACCGGCAGGACCCGGCCGATCCGAAATAGCCCTGAAAGGGCTTTTACAAGCCTTTACCAAGGTGGGCGGTGAGCTTTCCGTCGCCAATGCTATCTTAGGGTTGTTCACTCGTTTTTGACGAAATACAGGCCGTCGTGAACGGTGACGGATTGGCGAAGCGACCGCCACGCAGGCTCGTAAACCGTACCAAGTGGGAAAGGGAGAACCGCTTGAGAATTCTTGATACCACGCTTTTTTACACCCAGGCCAGCGGTGGCGTGCGTACCTATATTGATGGCAAGCGCCAAGCGTTGCTGCGCCGTGGGGACATCAGCCACAAGGTGGTGATGCCCGGTTCGGGTGTGTTTTTCGACGGCGATTTTGTTTCCTTGCCGGCCATGCCCTTGCCGATGGCGCCGGGGTTTCGCTTCCCGCTTCGTCTTGGGTTGTGGAGTAGCATCATCGCCGGCCTGCAGCCGGACGTGATCGAAGCGGGCGACCCCTACACGCCCGCCTGGGCGGCACAGCGAGCGGCCCGATTGCTGGATGTGCCGTCGGTGGGGTTTTACCACTCCGACCTGTTCACCTTGGTTCATCACCGTGTCGGCCGCTTTCTGGACCCCGGCACCCGGGCCTACATAAAGCGGTTGTACGACGGCTTCGATCTGGTGCTGAGCCCCAGCCGGTTGATGGCCGAACAGTTGCACCGCTGCGGCCTGGATGAGGTGCAGGTGCAGCCGTTGGGCGTCGATCTGGAAGCCTTCCAGCCGCAGCGCGCCAAGCCCAACGCGCGCCGGGCGCTGGGTATTTCCGAGGACCAGCACCTATTGGTGTTCGCCGGCCGTGGCACCCAGGAAAAAAATATTCCAGTGCTGTTGGAGGCGATGCGCAAACTCGGCCCCGACTACCACCTGTTGCTGATCGGTACTGGTCTGCAACCCGACGCCCCGGCCAATGTGTCGGTGATCCATGAATTCTGCCCGACGCCACAAGTGGCCGGTTGGATGGCCGCCGCCGATGCCCTGCTGCACGCCGGTGATCAGGAAACGTTCGGTTTGGTCGCGCTGGAAGGCATGGCCAGCGGGTTGCCGGTGGTGTGCGCGGACGCCGGCGCCTTACCGGAAGTGGTGCCGGAGGAGTGCGGACGCCGGGTGCGTGCTAACGACGGCGGGGCGATGGCCGACGGGGTACGCGATCTGTTTGAACACGATGACCCCGTGGCGCTGGGCCGGCGCGCCCGGGCCCATGTGGAAACGCGGCACAGTTGGGACGCGGTGGCGGACAGCCTGATGGGGCACTACCGGCGTGTCCTTGGCGATCACGAGCAGCCGGTATTAGCATCGACCCATGAATCGCATTCCTGATCGCCAACGGGCGTTTATTCTGTCCCTGCACGACGTGGCGCCGCACACCTGGCCGCTGTACCAGTCGTTTCTGCAAGAACTGCAACGCCCGGCGTCGTTGGTCAGCACCCTGTTGGTGGTGCCGGATTTTCACCGTGGCCATCCGGCGGAGCGTTCGCCGGTGTTTTGCCGGGCCATGACCGAGCGCCAGGCCGCCGGTGATGAGCTGGTGCTGCACGGCTGGTCGCACAGCGATGACGGCCCCATGCCCACCGGCCTCGGGCAATGGATCCAGCGCCGAATACTGACCCACGAAGGTGAATTTTCCGCCCTCGACGAGGCCGCCGCCTACGCCCGCATACGCGATGGCCTGGCGCTTTGCCGCCGTCAGGATTGGCGGGTCAGCGGGTTCGTGCCGCCGGGCTGGTTGAGCAACGAAGCCAGCCGCCGCGCCATCCGTGACGCCGGGTTCGACTACCGTACTGACGCCGGGGCCCTGTACCGCCTTATCGATGGCCGGCGGCTGCCGTTGCCCACGGTGGTGATGTCGTCGCGTTCCGCGTGGCGCCGGCGCTGGTTCGAACGTTTAAACCAGGCCCGGCTACGCCGTTTCGAACAGCGCTCGATAATCCGGTTGGCACTGCACCCGGTGGACCTGCACCACACGGAGAGCCGCAATTTTTGGCGGCGCACCATCGATACACTCAGCGAACAGCGCCGGTGTGTCAGTAAAGCCCAGTGGCTGATGGAACAGGAACGCTTGCCGGCGGGCGGATCCGAGTCGCTATGACGCGGCATTGGCGATGGTTGTTCGCGGCGGCGTTGCTGGTCGGGGCGGCGGTGCCCTTCGTGCTCGGTGGCGATCAGTTGCTGGAGCGCCTGCGCAGCGTGCCGCTGGGGTGGCTGGCATTGTTGGTGGCGATGATTGCGGTGTGTTGGAACCTGAATGCCTGGCGGCTGAGATTGATGCTCAACGGCCGGGCTCCGGGCCTGGGTCACGGCGCCGCGCTGGCCACGGTCATGGCCACCGAGTTCACCTTGAACGCCACGCCTGGTGGCAGCGGGGCGCCGTTCACCCTGGCGGCCTTGCTGCGCCGACATGGGGTGGCGCCGGCCCAGGCCACCGCGGTATTGGCGGTGGATCAGCTCACCGATTTGTTGGTGTTCGCGGCCCTGTTGCCCACCGTGGCCCTGTACGGACTGGCCCGTTATCTGGATCTGGCCGCCTGGTGGCAGGTGGCGGTGCCGTTTGCGTTGATGCTCGCCGCCCTCGCCGGGGTGGCGCTACTGGCCCGTTTTCAACGCCGGGTGCTGATGGTGTCCGGAGACTTTCTCAGCTGGCTGGGGCTGCGCCGCCGCCGGCGTTTACGTTTGGCGCGGGCGGTGTTGCGCTTCCGGCGCGGGCTGGAGGAAACCCTGGCGGTGCCGCGCCGCCGCCTGCTGCTGATGTTCACGCTCTGTCTTTGCCACTGGCTGCTGCGCTACTCGGTGATCTACATCGCCGTGCTGGCGCTCGGCGAGCATCTGGATTGGGTATATGGTTTTTTCGTGCAGATGATGGCCATGGGCGCCGGCCATTTGACCCTGCTGCCCGGTGGTGCCGGCGGCGCCGAGGTCGCCGGTGCGGCCTTGCTGAACCCGTGGCTGACGTCGGTGACGACTGCCACCACCATCGTGGTGTGGCGGTTCTTCACCTTTTACTGGTACCTGCTCGCCGGTGGCGCGGTGATGCTGTGGTTGGCGGCCCGCGGCGGGCAGCCGCTGCTCGACGGCAAATAGTCGGAACCGGTGTTGAGTAAGGTGCCCCGGACACCGGCCAGGCCGGGCCGGGGCGTATCACCCCCCAAGGGCAATACGGAAAGCGTTACAGGCGATACACGAACTCAGGGCCGGGGTATTCGCCGCCGTGATCGTCGCCGATTTCCTGTTCAATGAGCTGATTGGTGCGGGCGTTGAGCGCCAGAAGCCGCTCCCTCACCGTGCCCGGACCTTCGGGCCGAGCGGCCAGATTGACCAGTTCGTCCGGGTCCTGCTGGGTGTCGTACAACTCCAGGTCGTTGTGGGCGAGCAGGGTGTCCCAGTCCTGGGGCAGGTGGTGGCTGTCCGGGCTGAAATAGCGGGTGAACTTATAGCGCCCGTCAAAGACGCCCCGGTGCAGGCCGCGGTTGCCCAGCTCCGGGCCTAGCCTCAGTTGCTTGAGGAAATCGCCCATCAGCTTCACCGGTGTGATTTCGTCGCCTTCCCGGGCCAGCCGCTGAGTGGCTTCCGGATCGGTATACAGCAGCACGCCGTAGGCGAACAGAATGCCGTCCTGGTCGCGTCGGGTGGTCTGGCCGGTGAGGGCGGGGCTCAGGTCCACGCCGGGGGTGTCGGTGGTGGTTTTACCCTCGGTGGCGAGACCCACCAGGGTCGGCACCAGGTCGAGCGCGGAGCCCAGATTGTCCACGGTGCGGCCGCCGCTCACGTCCGGGTGGCTGACGATCAGCGGCACCCGGCTGTTTTCCTTGTAGGTCACCGGGCCTTTTTGCCGCAGGCCGTGGGCGCCGGCCATTTCACCGTGGTCGGCGGTGTAGACGATGATGGTGTTGTCGAGCTGACCACTGTCCTCCAACGCCTGCAGGACATGGTCCACCTGCCGCGAGACGTCGCGGATGCAATTGAAATAGTAGCTATGGTTGGCCAGCCAGGCGGCTTCGTCGTCCTTGTCCATGTGGCCGTAAATGCTGTCGATCACCTGGGCGTAGGAGCGGTGGCACCAGGGTTTGTCGCGCAGGGTTTCCTTGGCGAAGGACGCGGGCAGCGGCAGATGCGACCAGTCTTTCTTGTAGATCGGATCGTTCGGCGGCGGCCGCAGCGGCGCCATGAAACGGGGGTTGGCCCGCGATTGCTCCTGCTTCTCGCCGGACGAGAAGAACATGATGTCGTGGGGATTGACGAAATTCACCGCCAACAGCCAGGGCTTGTCCAGTTTCTGGCTGTCGCGCACCAGCCACTGGCTGGCTTCGCCGGCCACCATCCGGTCGGCAATGTAGCCCTGCCACACCGAGCCGTGCACGTCCCCGGTCAGGTTGTAGTCGCTGAAACCGTAAGGCTCCAGGGCTTTGCCCCGGCTCGGGTAGCTGCCGTACATGAGGCCCGGGCCGTCCTCGATATCCGACAGGTGCCATTTGCCCTTGTAGGCGGTGTGGTAGCCCAGGTTCTGGAAAAAGTGGCCCAGGGTTGGCAGTTCCTGATTGAAGCTGGGAAACGGCGGCGCGTGCAGGTTGGCGGTCATGCCGGTGCGCATGGTGTGCTGGCCGCTGTACATCACTGACCGCGACGGCGAGCAGGGCGAGGTATTGACGTAATACTGGTTGAAGCCGGTGCCGCGATTCAGCAGCTTCTCATGGGCCGGGAGATCGAGACTGGCGGGAAGATCCATCCAGGATCGCTCCTGGTCGGAAACCAGCAGCAGCACATTGGGCCGGCCCTGCTTACGCAGGTTGGCGCTGGCTTTCAAGGAAGGCGCGGTGGCCAGGGCGGCGCCACCCAGGGCCAGGCTTTTCAGAACGGTGCGCCGGGTCACTTCACTCATCGGGGCTCTCCGGGGTACATCGGTTTTTGTTGTTTGCCGGTAATAGCGGGAAGTATGCGCCGGGGATTCATTACCGGGGTGCATGAGTCTATGCTTGAATCATTTGTGGGCGATTCAAGGAGAGGCTCGTGTGGCAGCTACAGGAACTGGCCCGCTTCCGGGCGGTGTACGAGCACGGCAGCCTGTCGGCGGCGGCGCGGGCGCTGGGGCTGTCGCAGCCGGCGTTGACCCGCAGCCTGCAACGTTTGGAGCAAAGCGCTGGCGCGCCGCTTTTCGAGCGTCATACCCGCTCGCTACGGCCCACCGAGCTGGCGAACACCATGCATCGGCAAGTGACACGGATTCTCGATGAGGCGGGTGGACTGGACCGCCTGGTAGAGGCCTTCCACGACGGTCGCAGTGGGCTGGTGCGAATCGGTTGCGGCCCGTTCGTGCCGGATCTGTTGTCCCAGCGGCTGGCCGGGCCGCTGCAGCGTTCAAGGAGCGCCCGTGGCGCGGGGGTGCGCCTGGAAGTACACAGCGATCATTTCGAGGCGCTGTGTGAAGGCCTGTACGCCTACCGCTATGATTTTCTGGTGTACGACGGGCGTAAACGCTCGGCCTTACCCGACCACGACGACGTGGAGGAGCTGCCGCTGGTGCAACTGCCGTTGAAAGTGGTGGCACCGGCGGCCTGGCTGGTGGGTAAAGAGGCCGCCGCCGGCAGTGACGGCGACGCGGCGCTGGCGTTCATGGCGGAACGGCCCTGGGCTTTGCCGAGGGTGGCGCCGGAGTACCGCCGGCAGATCGCGCCCTGGTTCCGCGAATTGCTGGTGGCCCGGCGGGGCGCCGAGTTCCAGATGGCGACCATCAGCTCGTGTCTGGCGCTATGCCGGGCGGGCCGGGCGGTGACGGTGGCGCCGCTGAGCCTGATCGAGGACGACCTCCACGCCGGGCGCTTCAGGCTGCTGCCGCTGGATCCGGGGGTGACGGTATCGGCGTGTGCCTATCGGTTGCGCTCACACCCGCTGTCGCAGGCCGCCAGCGAAGTGTGGCGGCTGCTCAAGCGAGGTGCCCTGGGGCAGGCGGACTGAGTTACAGAGGCTCGAGATGGTCGTGCATGGCCAGGGCCTCGGTGTTCTCGCGGTTGGCAAGGAAATCCGGGCGCGGTTGATGGCCGCAGTACGGGTCTTCCAGAGTGTTGTCCACGCTGTTGTAGACGAAGAACAGGTTGGAGCGTGGCCAAGGCGAGAGGTTCTTGTTGGACGCGTGCAGGGTGTTGCACTCGAACAACAGCAACGAGCCCGGCGGACCCTTGGGCGCCTGGATGCCACCGCGTTCGGCCAGCTCGGCCAGGTTTTCCTGGCTGGGCACGCCCAGACGCTGGCTTTTCAGGGAATCCTTCCAGTTGTCCTTGGGCGTCGCCCCCTGGCACGGCACGAAGTATTGGTGCGAGCCGGGAATCAGCATCAGCGGCCCGTTGAACTCATTATTGTCGGTGAGCATGATCGAGGCGCTGATGGCCCGCATGCGCGGCATGCCATCCTCGGAATGCCAGGTCTCGAAGTCGGAATGCCAGTTGAACCCACTGCCCTGGAAACCGAATTTGTCATTGATGCGCGACTGATGAATATAGACGTCGCCGCCGAGAAGCTGGCGCACCATGCCGAGAATGCGCGGGTCCCGGGTCAGTTCGTCGAACCGGCGGGAAATCTCCTGCATCTGGAACACGGAACGCAGATCGCCGGACTCCGGGTCCGTGATCGACTGGTTGGACTTCATCAGCTCGGTGTCCTTGGCCATCTCCTTCAGTTCGTCGAAGAACGGGCGCATGCGCTCCTGGGAAAAGAACCCTTCGAACCACAGAAAGCCGTCGCGCTCGTAGTGCGACAGGGCCACCTCGTCCAAGGGGCCTTCCCAGCGTGCCTGGTTGCGCGCGTGGATCACCGGGTCCAGTCGGGGGAAGCGGTCATGATGTTGCTCATGCCGCGTCGGAAAAAGATCTTCACGGGTCATGTTGTGCTCCTGCGAGAATCCATTTTCGAAGGTACTGCCACGACGTGACCGGCGTTGCCGGAGCGCGGCGGGCATGGGCGGTATTGTCCCGACCGCCGCCCTTTGCCGTCATCCGCATTCAATATTTCTTTACAGCGACGATGTAAAAATCAGGTGAAGGTTATTTTATTAGCGTCTGAACATCCCTGAAACGGGGATGGTCGGCGTCTCGAAGCCATTCGAACGCGACCATCTCAAGCGTTACCACGTTGATGCCGGCCTGGCTCAAACGGGCCAGGGCCGCGCCCTTATCGGCCTGTCGGCGGGCGCCGACGGCGTCTTCCACCACGAACACTTCGAAGCCGAGTCGTTGCAGACCGAGCGCCGTCTGCAGCACGCACACGTGGGCCTCGCAGCCGCAGAGCACCACCTGGCGGCGCTCCGACAGCGCCGTGGCACGTAGTGTTTCGCTGGCGTCGAAACGGCTTTTCGCCAGCGTTTCGGCGCACAGCCGTTTGATTGACGGTACGTTCTCGCCCAACTTGTCCGGGCTCTGTTCGGTACCGATCACCGGCACGTCGAGCAGGGCGGCGATACGGCCCAGCGTTACCGACCGGGCCACCAGTTTCTGACCGTGGTGGATCGCCGGCAGCAGGCGCGGCTGATAGTCGATCATCACCAGAGTGGCGTTGTCGGCGTCCATCATCATCGTCCTCTCCGCTTGTGGGAACGGGCCTTGTAGGAGCGGGCTGTGGGAGCGGGCCCTGCCCGCGGAAGGGTGGCGTTCAGCCACCCGGCAAAGGTTGCCCCGCAGGATACCAGAGACCTCTATTGTTCAGGTGTCCGGTGCTCCGTATCGGAGACGCGGTGCAATGGTGGTGCCTTCCGGGACCGCTCAAGCCATCCCTGGCCGCTGTTAGTTTGGCCCTCCCTGGCCAAACAGCTCCCTCCAGGCACCACCATTGCCCCGCTCACTTTGCAGCGGAACCGCC
>JBFJUC010000079.1:0-10027 GCA_041624875.1 Alcanivorax sp. | reverse complement strand
GTCGCGCTTTACGCTTTCCGGTTTGGCGCTGTAGGTCTTCATGGGAGTCTTCCCTAAAAATTGTGCCCTGAATTCATAACGTTACGGGTAATACCAACCCTCCGGCGAGAGCCCGCCGGGCAAGAGGGTGCGAATTGTACTTAACGCCCCCGGCAAAGACAAGCGTAAAGACAGCCTGCCCCCACAATGGGGTATAGTCACCGTTTTGCCGTTTAATCGCAGGAGAGAGCAATGGAGTACCGCCCGCTGGGTAACACCGATCTCAAGGTGAGCAGCATCTGCCTGGGCACCATGACCTGGGGCAACCAGAACAGCGCCGAGGAAGGCTTCGCGCAGATGGATCTGGCCCTGGACCGGGGCATCAATTTTTTTGATACCGCCGAGATGTACGCGGTGCCCGCCAGCGCCGAGACCTCCGGGCGCACCGAGGAGATCATCGGCCAGTGGTTCGCCAAGACCGGCAACCGCGACAAAGTGGTGCTGGCCACCAAGGCCGCCGGCCCCGGCGACTACGTGAAACACATTCGCGGCGGCCCGCGCCTCAACCAGGACCACCTGGAGCGCGCCGTGGAGACCAGCCTTCAGCGCCTGCAAACCGACGTTATCGACGTCTACCAGCTGCACTGGCCGGAACGCACCACCAACTATTTCGGCCGCCTGGGCTACAAACACCGCGAAGATCAGGATGCGGTGCCGATCGCCGAGACCGTGGCCGCCCTGAAGAAGCTGGTGGACAGCGGCAAGATCCGCCACTGGGGCCTGTCGAACGAAACCGCCTGGGGCACCATGGCCTTTATCCGCGAGGCGGAGAAGATCGGCCTGGCGCCGCCGGTATCGATCCAGAACCCCTACTCCCTGCTCAACCGCAGCTTCGAAGTGGGCCTGGCGGAAGTAGCGCACCGGGAGAACGTGGGCCTGCTGGCCTATTCACCGCTGGCGTTCGGCATGCTCACCGGCAAATACCGTGACGGTCAGTGGCCCGCCAACGCCCGCCTGACCCTGTTCAAGCATTTCGCCCGCTACACCAACGACCAGGCCACTGAAGCCACCGAGGCCTACTGCCGCCTGGCCGAGGCGCGTGGCGTAAGCCCCACGCACCTGGCGCTGCAATTCGTCACCACGCGCCCGTTCGTGACCAGCAACATCATCGGCGCCACCAACCTCAATCAGCTGCGCGAGAACCTGGACAGCGTCGACCTGCCCTGGGACAAGGACCTGGAAAAGGAACTGGAAGCCATCCACACCCGCTTCCCCTACCCGGCGCCCTGAATGGCGGGTGCGGACCGTGTGGGCGGCGGGCTGCCGCCGGCCAAACGCACGCTGACGCGAGGCAGAGGAAACCATGCGCTTCTGGTTGATGTGCTTGATGCTTGCGCCGCTGCTGGTGGTTCAGGCGCGGCGCGCCCGCCGGGACACCCCGCGCCTGCCGGAGGCCGGCGGCGCCGACCGGGGCCGCGAAGGCAGCGACGACGGCCCGCCGCTACGGCTGCTGGTGGTGGGCGAGTCCACCGCCGCCGGCATCGGTGTGGCCGAGCACCGCCAGGGCCTGGGCGCGCATCTGGCGCGGGCCCTCGCCCGGCATCACCAACAAAGGGTCGACTGGCAGGTTATCGGCGTGAACGGCATCCGCGCCCTGGGCCTCCACCGGCATCTGGCCGGCCGTCCGCCGGCGGACGCGGACCTGGCCGTTATCAGCCTGGGCGTCAACGACACCACCGGCGTCACCCGCCCGAGCCGCTACCGCCAGCACCTTACCGACCTGATCGGCACGCTGAGACGGAACCGGCCCGACCTGCCGGTGTATCTGCTCGCGGTGCCGCCCATGCAGCACTTCACCGCCCTGCCCCGGCCGCTGCGCGACCTGCTCGGGCAACGGGCCGCCCAGTTGGACCGCACCCAGCAAACCCTGGCAGCGCAGCTCCACGGCGTGCACCACCTGGCCTACCCGGCGATCGCCGACCCCGCCTGCCTGGCCGAAGACGGCTACCACCCCTCGGAGAAAGGCTACGCCTACATCGCCGACCAGGTCGCCGGGCAGCTGCGCCCGACGACGGTCAGCGGCGCCGGAGCGGACATCACGAGGTCACCGTAACCGGCACACGCCGGCGCACTTTCACCACCGGTTCGCGGGCGGGCTCTTCCCCGTCGCTCCCAGAAGGCGCCTCGCCAAAGGCGCACACCACGCTCGCCGATTCCGCGTCCAGCACACCCTGCGGCACACCGTCCTGGTTGTCCGGGTGCGCGCACCAGATGCCCGGCCCGTAGGGCGTACGTCTCGCCCTGGCGTTGCCGTACCGGCAGCCGCTGCAACATTTCAGTTTCATCCCTGGGCTCCCTTCCTTGCGCTGCTGCTATTCATGGTTATCCGTCCCCATTTTTCACGGCGAAGATCGCCGCTTCGGGGGAACCCCAAGAGTCGCAGAGCGCGGCAGGCGGCGTAAAGCGGATGTGCGGGTTCGGCAAGAGAAGACTAAATAAACGATCTCAGGAGGCCAGGGCTCGGAGCACGTGCTGCGGATCCTTTTGAATGGCGCGCAGGAGCGCCTTGGCAGGGCCTGTAGGCTCGCGGCGGCCTTGCTCCCAGTTGCGGAGTGTCGCCAACTGCACGTCGATCATTTTCGCGAATTTGGCCTGCGTCAGCCCCGTCGCCTGACGGATGGCTTTCACCTGCACCGCGTCCACGGTGAACTCGCGCGAAGGCTGACGCTCCCCACGCTGGATTTCGTCCATTTGCTGGACGCTTTCCATGAGGTCATCAAAGAGTTTGCTCATGGTGATTACTTGCCCTGGATTACATCGCCCATATCAGGACGGTGGGCGAGCGCCTGCTGGAAATCGGCATAACTCTCATCGTCGAGAAGACCGCGCAGGCACTTGGTAAATATCGGGGTCTCAATAAAGATCATGGCGAAAAGGTACGCCAATGGCGTACCAAACGCAATGCCCACAAATCCCAAAAACACTGTTGATATGGACAGTATTCTGGTGTTGGATAGGAGGTGGAAGTTATTAATAAGCGCTGCCTCCGGGTGTTGGCGCCCCCGAAAGCAGCTAACCACAACAGACTGAGAAGGAGTCTATTATGGCTGAGCGCAATGTTATGTCAGAGTATCACGCCACCGAAAGCCCCGCCGAAAAACCAGCCCGGGCGTTTCCCTATTGGCGCACCTTGAAAGTGCACCACAGCCGCGACAACACGTCCCTCAAACCCTATCAAGGATTCCAGCCGGCACCGCCGGCCGTGCCCCGCGTGCTCTTGAGAGGGCAATGGCTGAGCGAAGCAGGGTTCGACGCGGACACGTTGCTGGACGTGGAGGTGAGTGAGGGCCGGATCGTGCTTACCGCTGTGGTGAGCTGAGGGAGTATTCCGCCGGCCCGTCTATCCCCACGGGTGTGGGGAACACTCAAAAATGGCGCGCAAAGAACGCTGCGCGCCCGGTTTATCCCCATAAACATGGGAATATAACTCTGGTCCCATGGCCTTCTTGGCGCCGTACGGTTTATCCCTACAAGCGCGGGGGACACGGGTCGCCGCGATCCCGGACCCGGCGAATGATCGGTTTACCCCCGCAGGTGCGGGGAACACCCAAGTGTAGATGGTTGTTTTTAATAAAGAAAATACAGATAGAAGAATCCACCAACCACTTAGATTAAAAAATAGCCGTATTTTAAAGGAGCGAAAACTGCGGAAGGAGGCCTACTCAGCAGGCAAAAAAGACACTAACCGCAGGCCGTCGTGATCGATAGGAACGCGGCGGTTCTCGCCGCAGGTTTGGAAGTCGAACCCGGATTCGGTGTTGGTCGCCCAGCAAAGTGCGACGTTGCCGTCGTCGACCAACGCCTGTGCTTGCTCCCAGATCATTGCGCGAACCCGTTTACTGACATCGCCGACATAGACACCGGCGCGAATCTCCAGCAGCCAGACCGCCAGCCGGCCGCGCAAGCGCGGCGGCACATTCTCTGTAACGACCACTAGCATGCTCATACCTAGCTCCGGTGACCGCTATCGGCCATCGACTTCGGCTCAGGGATGGCGGGTGGTTGGCTGTCCTCCGGTGGCGGAGGAGGCTCGGTGCCGCCGGCGGCCAGTACGTCTTCAATGGCGGGGATGATGCGTCTGAGCAGCTTGGTCTGGCGGAAAATATCCCGGCATGCAACGCGCACAGCACGATCCGGAGTGGCGGGCCGGGTAGCGGCGATGCGGAAAGCAGCCGGGACCACGGTATCGAATTTAAATAAGTCGGCGATATCGTAAACGAAGGAGAGTGGCTTCCCCGAGTGCACGAATCCAACCGCCGGTGCATAGCCCGCGGCTAAAACAGCCGCCTCGGTAACACCATACAGGCAGGCCGTGGCGGCGCTCAGGCATTGATTCGCCACGTCTGCTTTATCCCATTCCTTAGGGTCGTAACGTCGGCCTTGCCAGGGTACGCCATATTGCTTTGCCATCATCTGATAGGTCTTGCGAACACGCGCGCCTTCGATACCCCGTAGCTGATCCACACTACGCCGCTCCGGGGCCGGCTCGCCGAAGCGTAGCTCGAACATTTTACGGACGACCTTCAGCCGTAAATCCGGATCCAGTGCCAAGTTAGCCTGGTAGAGCAGTTTATCGGAACGAGCCCCGCCCGGTTGGCCACTGGCGTACAGGCGAACGCCAGCTTCGCCGACCCAGATCAGCAGCGTGCCGGTGACGGCGGCCAGCTTTACCGCCGCATGAGACACCCGCGTTCCCGGTTCCAGCATGATGCAGGCAACCGAACCCACGGGAATGTGCATGCGCTCACCATTGACGTCATCCACCACGACGAAGGCGCCGTCTTTCACGTCAATACGGCCGTAAGACACAAACATCATGGAGACCCGCTCCTTCATTGGTATCGGCTTCAAGGGTACGAAGGGCATCGTTGGCTAGCCGCGCTTTACCATGAACAAGCCACAACCAAAGGCACGACTTCGGCCAACACCGTGAAACAGCGCATCCCGCAACCGGTCCGGATCGGTCACCGTCATCACACCTTCGTAATCCACCGAGGAGAAGCGGATCTCACGCTTTTTGCGCCGTAACTGGTGCTGGCGGTAGCCGCTAAGCTGAGGGGACGTGGCCAGCTCAAACCCCCAGTCCGTGCTGCGGGCCCGAAGCCATTGCTCCGCACTTTCGTCCATGGCACGGCGAACGCTCCAGGGGTCCACACCGCTCTCGTTTCGGCATCGCCACTTGGCGTCCATGAGTACATCATGGCGACGCGCTCTGGATCCCTCAGCCTCCTTACGAGTGACCGTGGGATTAGCACGCAGCCGAAACAGGAGTCGATCTCCCACCGCCAGGCGAGGATCAAAGGGTTTGGGCTCGCACTGTAAAAGCCCTGGCAGCGGATCCGGCTTGAGCGACGACAAGACGTAGAAGAGAGGCAAGCCTCGAGGTCGCACCTCTGCATCGAGCTGCTCGTTCTCCATCTCCTGCCGGAACAAAAACGGGCGCGACTCGGCTTCCGGAAACAGGCGCCATAGTAATTGATGGTTGGCATAGGCATCACCGGACAAAAGCTTCACCAGGGCGTGGCGATCCAGGCCCTGGGTAGCCACTCTGACTCGGGATAAGTACATCAGCTTTCCTCCCTGATCCGAGCGTGATGCTCCTGGCGGCTGCCGAATTGCCAGCGCTCACGGCTGATCACTTCATCCGTCGGTTGCCGAGTGTCCTGCACGGCAATGTCACCGGCATCGCCTTCCCAGTAAAAATCCACGCTGTCTGGGAGATGAAGCCAGCGGCCCTGCTGGTCGCAGATGCGTGGCGGCGCCGCCACGAAGGCTTCACGAAGGCCATTCGCCTGGACTGTTTGCGGGGCCAGGGGCACTGCCAGTGGGCAGGCCTTGCGGCCGAGGTAAGGCATGAATACCGGGGAACGCAAAGCGTCTCCCAATTCGTCCAGGCTCCAATCGCTTTGCGCATTAAGCAGCACCGCCACTTGCCACAGTCCGTCCTGGCGATATTCACGGCTGGAAAGCACGGTGTTGAGCTTGTTCTTCGGCACGGCCAATTCGTCCTTACGGGTGAAGTAGCGGGCCTTCTTGTCTCGACCGGGCACCTGCACGGTGTGGTAATCACGCATCAGGCGACCGGCACTGTGTTGCTTCACAGCAAACCGCACTGACGAGGCCAGAGCCTGCTGACCCGGGCCGTCGTGCCGGCGAATACCCAGGGCCGACGCCAGCAGGCCCAGCAAAGCGGCACGGCCCGGATGATCGGAGCTCGGACGAGTCTCGCCCACCGCCGGCGCCCCCCAACTGGCCAGAGGGCCATAGAGTTGGAAAATCAACGCTTCCATGGGCGCCTCCTAGTCGTTTTTGAGAAAGTCCATCAGGGCCTGGAAGCTGCCTTCCCCGGCATGGGCGTTGAGGCTGTAGCGCTTATCGGCACAGTCGCCATACACCTGATCGAATCGTTGGGCTTGCTCTTCCAGGCCGGTAATGGCCTCCGACGCCTGGTCCTGCCCCTGCACCGGCTTAAGAAACGCCACCGACAGTGAGCGCGGCTGTTGCCTACCCTTCTCCGCCATCACATAGGACGCATAAGCACGGGAGCCAAAGCTGTTCTGTTTACCGGTGGGCGATACCTTAATAGCCGCTTCCGCCAGAGCGGCGATGGCTTTATCCGCCAGTTCCGCATCGCCACTGAGGTTGTCAATCAGTTGATCACGATTGATGCACACATAGCTGTAAAACAGGCCAGCGGCAAAGCCGGTTTCGCCGATGTGGGCCGCGCCGCGATCTTCATCGCCACTATTGAGGTCATCCACGGCGGTGAAGTAGTCATCCTCGATCACCACCGGATGCACGGTAATGGCATGGGCCACCTGGCAGGCGGCCTCCACGTTAAACGCCGGATCATCCGCCAACATCCGACCAAACAGACCGATATCCGCCGCCGAAGGGTTCTTTCTAAGTAAATTCAGCTCTTCATCTTTTGGGGCTCGCTTTTCTTCGATCAGAGTATCCGTAAGCGTATCCACCGCCTGACGTTCTTCCGGGCTGATATGAGCCAGTTGTGACAGCTCGACGCTGTCTTTTTCCAGCTTGCCGAACACATCGGCAATTTTCCCCGCCCAATCTTTTGCTTTGCCTTCAGCGACACCGCCATCTAGCAGGCGCCGCATGACTTCCAAGCCCAGCCGCTTAGTACGGGTGCCGAGGTGGCCCGCCAGCGCTTCCTGAAACAGGTCCGAGGTTCGCCAATGGCGCTTGAGCGATTGTGAGGACACCCGCAGCCGCTCGGCACCGCCCATGAAGGCAGTCTTCGGCCTGCCCAAATCATCGCGGTTCAAATTGGCCGGCGGATAAGAGGTGAGGAGATGGAGCTGAATAAAAGTGCTCATGATGTCAGTCCTTTGTGCTGTTCTCTTGGTCAGAAATGGATTTATTTTTCGTAGGCGCTTATCGCCGTGAAATAGTCCGTTGCCCAGCGCACAGCCAGGCGATCCATGGGCCGGGCGCCCTGCTTGTCCCTTTGCTCGTGGAACCAATGCAGGACATTGTCCGCCAGGGATAGCGCCGGGGCGGTCTTGTTGATCAACGCCAGAGCACGACGCAAACGCATCAGAAAATCATCGCCGCTGTGGCTTTTTTGCAGCTGTGCGAAGCGCAGTTCACTCATATAGGGCCTGCCGGTTTTATCCTTTTGCTCGCCCAGGCATCGGGCAAAGGTGGCGTTTTCGTTCGTTGGCTGTTCACGTACTTCCGCCAGCGCCGCCGCCACGCAGGCCCAGGCAAGCATGTCCCGCTCCCGGTACTGCCCAGTGTCGACCAGCGCCTGCCACAGGCTCCGAAACCCCTCGGTTAAAAGCACCGCATCCAAGCTTTTGCTCCGGCGTAATTCGGCGCGTGCACCGCGCTGATTAGCCTGTTGGAGGTCAGCCCTCTTATTCTCCACCCCATGTAGGCGCGACCACCACGTAGCGACCACCTTTCGAACCTGGTCGTCTCTCAGGCAATAGAATCTTTTGCTCATGCGCTTTCTCCTTGTTTTTCCCCAGATGCTTGCGGCTGGCGGCTTTCATCCAGACGTCCAATCTTACGGAGATCTTTCGCCTCCTTACCGGTGTGGAGTTTCTTTCGGAAGCCATTACGCGCCTTGGTGATGCGCTTCATATCCAGCTGTTCCGGTGGGCCACCAAGGGCCAACTCATCGAACAGAGAGGCCGCTTGACGAGTCACGGTGTGATACCAACTTGCCGCCATTTCGGCGGGGAAACGTTGCGGGGGTGTATCACCCCTCAACAACTCCCCCAGTTCCATAAGGCGCTGGTAAAACGCTTGCTCGGTGACCTGCCATAAGGAGGCACCGATGTAGCTCACATCCCCCTTGGCATCCTTAGGCCGGCTGAACCAAGCCTCCTTGACCTGGGCTTGCAACAACCGAGCGCTACTGTCCGTCAGCTCAATCATCTGCCGCAGCCAGAGCTGGGCCAGAGCTCGCGCGTCCTCGTCCAGGGCCAGTAGCGGCATATGCGCGCCATACCAGCATCGAGCTTTCATGTTGTCCATGTCATAGCCGAATGCCCACAGGCCGGCAACCACCGGCAGCGCCACATCCATGTCATCCGCTGTGTCACACTTGACCACATAGTCGAGCACCACCCGCGCAGGCAGAAAGCCTTTCTCCTTCTTGTCCTCCATGGTCAGTGCTTCCCAGTGCCGGTAGCCCAGCCCATCCGTCTGCGCCTTGCGCGAATAGGGCAATTGTTCCGGCTTCTTCGGGTCAAACCGATAAGGCGTCAGAGGGTGGGTCCAGGGGCCATCGTAGTTAAACCCATAGTTTCTCGTGCGCAGCGAAGAGACGGTGTGTTCGCTATGCCGCCCACACAGATCACAATCGCAGGGTGCCGGCTCGATATTCAGCCGCATACGCCTAGGCATGGCCCAATAGGGGTGGAGAGTGTGAACGTCGTCCGGGTAAGTGCCCTGCCCCTTGTCACTGACCTTGGTCTCCCCCAGCCAGGGAAAGACCTTGGCGTCGGAACGGTCAGGCCTTTCGTAATCCCAGTCCTCTGTATCCAGAACGTTGAGCCAAAGGCGATGCCAGAGAGAGCTGGTTGAGTCGGCGGGCATCACCAGCGTGGTGAGAGGGCCACCGCCTCGCAAGCCGGTTCTGTGACCTTTACCACCGGCAGGGGCATTAATTTGCAATGTGAACAACGCCATGGCGGCACAATCCAGACACAAACGCTCTACCCGGCCCGATTTGACGAAGTGATCCGTATTGTTTTTGACGGTAGACGCGCCCGGGGAATCAATCAGCAAGGCGGCAATATCCGTCGCTTTCTCTTCCGCTAATGCATCACGATCTTGCATAAACGCCGGGCCATCACTGTCCAGCACAAACGCCGGCGCCCACTTTTCCAGCATTTCAAGGCAGGCCTCCGCGGAGGGTGGCGTTTGATACCACTCCACCCACTCGCTCTTGTCCTCCGGTGCCATCGCCGTTTGAAGTAGACCGATCAAAAATTGGTAGGCCGCGCCCTGAAAATCAGCTCTCGGCAAAGCCAGATCAACGATATCCGGATCCACCATGGCCGTAACAGGCAGGTACTCCTGACTGCCGTCGCGGCGCTTGAATGGCAGCCATGGATCGACTAGTAAGTTCATGGCGTTGCTCCTTGCTTACGCATTGCTTTTATTTTGGTCTTCATCCTTCCTCCCCATTCCATGCGCGATGCAACCCGATTTCCTGGCTGTAGTTCATGGACGACTCTTCTTCCGCCAACCACAACTGGCTGAACTTCAAGCCTGGAAAACGTTCCACCAGCGCATCGCGCTGAGCCGATAGCGGCTGCGGCCATTCGGGCAGACGTCTTGCCAGGGATTCGCGGGCTTGCAGTTGGCTTCGCTCCCAGGCGAACTGCCCTGCGTCCACCCAGGGCGTCAACGCACCGCGCTCGTCTCGGCGGACCAGGGTGACGGTGATGTTGGGTTCCTCGTTCAGACGGGTGCCGATGTCGAGATTCAGGTCGTCCATCCAGCCGTGGCT
>JBFJUC010000078.1:0-10123 GCA_041624875.1 Alcanivorax sp. | reverse complement strand
TGTTCGGCTGGCTGGCGTCGCGGGTGGCGCGGCGGCGCATCCTGCCCTGGGCCTACATCTTTTTCGTCGCCAACCTGCTGCTGTTCGCGGCGGTGTTCCTGCGCTGGCCGGATAACCCCTGGGCGGCGCGCAGCTTCTACATCTGGCTGTCGGTGTTCAACCTGGTCGCCATTTCCCTGGCCTGGAGCGTGCTGGCGGATGTGTTTTCCACCACCCAGGCCAAGCGGTTGTTCGGCATGATCGCTGGCGGCGCCAGCCTGGGCGGGCTCACCGGGCCCGGCATGGGCGCGTTGCTGGTGGCGCCGGTGGGCCACGTGGGTCTGCTGATGCTGGCGGCCCTGTTGCTGGCGGCGAGTGCCGGCGCCGGGGTGTGGCTGTACCGCTGGCGCGACCGGAATCCGCTGCCGGCCGGCGCGCAATCGGAACAAGAGAGCCGCCATGCGCCGCTCGGCGGCAACCCGTTCGAGGGCGCCGCCGAGGTGGCCCGCACCCCGTTTCTGATCGGCATCGCCGTGTTCGTGGTGCTGCTCGCCAGCGTCAGCACCTTTCTCTACTTCGAACAGGCGCGGCTGGTGGCGGAGCACTTCCCGGACCCCACCCGCCAGACTCAGGTGTTCGGGCTGATCGATACCGTGGTCCAGGGGCTCGCCATTCTCACCCAGATTTTCCTCACCGGGCGCATCGCCCAGCGTTTGGGCATCGGTGTGCTGCTGGTGGCGGTGCCGGTGGTGATCGCCGCCGGCTTTCTGTGGCTGGCGCTGGCGCCGACTTTCGCGGTGTTCGTGGTGATCATGGTGGCGCGCCGGGCCGGGGAGTACGCGCTGGTGCGTCCCGGCCGGGAGATGCTTTACACCGTGGTGCCGCCGCAGCAGAAGTTCAAAGCCAAGAACTTCATCGACACCGTGGTCTATCGCGGCGGCGACGCGGTCAGTGGCTGGGTCAAGCGGGCGCTGGATCTGCTTGGCGAGCTGCCGGGGCTGGCCATGTTCATCGGCGCCGGCATTGCACTGACCTGGGCGGGCACCGGTTTTCTGCTGGGGCGCGCCCAGCGGCGTCGGGAGGCGGATTCAGAGACCCCCGCGCGGCGCTCTTGAAACGCTGGCGGGGCGACGGGGAACCGCTAGCGGGTAAACACGGCGTTTCACGGAAGCCTCACGCCGCCGTGACGACGATATCGGGCTTGGATCACCGGGAGCCCGATAATGATAACAGCACGCTACTTGCCGCTTCTCGCCCTGCTGTCCACGATGATCTGGTCGCCGTCGGTGCCGGCCGCTGGTGGCGGTGACGCTTCCGGCGCTGTGCCCGGCCAGGTGTTGAGCGAGCGGGGGCACTACCGGGTCGAGGTGCGCCAGGCGCCCAAGCCGCTGCCCGAGGGCGAACACTTCAGCCTGGGTTTGCGGGTGGTCAGCGTCGACAACCCGGATCAGGCCCTCGATGCCGCCAGGGTCAGTGTCCAGGCGGGGATGCGCCACGGCCGTGACGACGGCTTTGCCCACGGCATGCAGTCCGAGCCACAGGTGAGCGTCCGCGACGGCCTGATCCTGGTGGAAGGGCTGTACTTCCATATGGGCGGAGCCTGGACGTTGCAGATCACCATCGACGGTGACGACGGCCAGGATAAGGCCTGGTTGACACTGCCCTGCTGCGGGGGATGAGCCGGTCTTGGAAAGGCGCCGCCCTGATCGCGGCATTGGCCCTGGCGGTATCGGCGACCTTGCGGGCCGCCGAAGACGGCGCATTCACCGACGCCGAGCGGGCCGCGGTGCGTGCGCTGGCGGTGCCGCCGGGCCACACCCCGCCGGAAGCGGCGAGTACGAAGCTGGCGGACTTTGGCCAGCGCCTGTTTTTCGACCGCCGGTTGTCCGGCGACGGCGGCTTTTCCTGCGCCTCCTGCCACCAGCCGGAACGCGCCTTCACCGACGGTCTGGCCCTGCCGGAAGCCGCCGCTCGAGGCACCCGCAACACCCCCACCCTGATCAATGTGGCGGATAACCCCTGGTTCCAATGGGACGGCGCCGCCGACAGCCTCTGGTCGCAAATGCTGCTGGTGGTGGAAAACCCCCGGGAGCTGGCCAACGACCGCCTGAATCTGGCGCACACGCTGCACCGCCATGCGGATCTGCGCGCCGCCTACCAGCGCCGCTTCGGCCCCTTGCCGCCGTTATCCGACGGTGAGCGCTTCCCCGCCCAGGGGGCACCGCGCGCCGCGCCGGACTCGCCCGGGGGCCGGGCCTGGCGGCGCATGACGGCGGCGGACCGGGACGCGGTCAACCGGGTGATGGCCAATCTGGGTGCGGCGCTGGCCGCCTGGCAGCGCCGGTTAATCCGCTACGACGCGCCGTTCGACCGCTTCGCCGCCGCGCTCGCCGAGGACCCGGACCCTCCAGTGAGCGACGCCTTCCCCGCCGCCGCCCGGCGCGGGCTCAAACTGTTCGTCGGCGAGGCACAATGCACGCTCTGTCACAGCGGCCCGGACTTCAGCAACCAGGCGTTCCATAACCTCGGCCTGCCGGTCGCCGACCACCGGGACACCGGCCGGGAGCAGGGGTTGCGGCGGCTGACGGCGAGCCCGTTCAACGCCGCCGGGCCCTACGCCGGCGGCGATGACGACGCCGAGCGCCTGCGTTTCCTGCCGCCGCCGGAAAGCCTGCGCGGCGCCTTCAAGACTCCCAGCCTGCGCAACGCGGCGCGCACCGCGCCGTATTTTCACGACGGGCGCTTCGCCACGCTTGAAGAGGCGGTGCGGTTTTATCTGGAACCGCCGGAGGGCGAGACCTTGGGCGAACGCGAAGCCACCCTGGATCTGATTCCCGATCTCAGCGACCGCCAGGTGGCGGACCTGGTGGCGTTTCTGAAAACCCTCAACAGCGCGCCGCTGCCAGAGGCGGTGACTACGCCGCCGGCGGAGGCGGGCTCTCCTTGAGCGTGCTTTCTTTGAAGGCGGTGACCTCGGCAACCAGCCAGTCGCTGAAGGCCTTCAGGCTGGGGTCCTCGGCTTTACGTTCGGGCAACACCAAGTGATAGGCCTTGGCGGTGCGGTAACTGTGCTGAAAGGGAATGACCAAACGGCCGGACTCCAATTCCTGTCGGATCAGGAAGGGGGGAATCAGTGCCACGCCCATATCCTGCATGGCCGCTTCGGCGAGCATCGAGAACAGCTCGTAGCGGGGTCCGGCCATGTCCTGGTCCACCCGCAGCCCCAGCGAATCGAACCATTCCCGCCAGGCGTAGGGGCGCGTAGTCTGTTGAAGCAGGGTCTGTTCGGCGAGTTGTGCCGGCGTGCTGACCCCGTTGGCACCGATCAGGGTCGGGCTGCACACCGGCACCGGCTCTTCGTGCATCAGCGCGGTGGTGCGGGTGCCCGGCCATTCGCCGTCGCCGAAATAAATTGCGGCGTCGAATTCGGTGTCCGCGAACAGGAACGGTCGGGTGCGGTTGGTCAGGTTCACCGTGATGCCGGGATGGCCGTCATGGAAACCGCGCAGCCGGGGCAGCAGCCAGCGGGTAGCGAAAGTGGGCACCACCGCCAGTTCCAGGGTCTGCCCCGGTCCGTGCTGGCCCATCACCGCCAGGGTGTCGCGCTCCAGGTCGTCCAGGCGGGCGGTGACCCGGCGGCTGTAGGTGCGACCGGCCTCGGTGAGCTGCACGCCGCGCCGGGTGCGCCGGAACAGTTTGACGCCCAGGAAGTCTTCCAGGTTGGCGATCTGCCGGCAGATGGCGCTCTGGGTCAGCGCCAGCTCTTCCGCCGCCTTGGTGAAGCTCTGGTGGCGGGCGGCGGCCTCGAAGCCGACCAGGGCGGTGGTGGCGGGAATTTTGCGTCGCATGGTTCACTCGCTTGGCATCTACAAGTGACAAAATAGCACAGGTTGGTGCGATTTAATCGTTTGAAGGTGGGCCTCGCTTCTCTCTAGGATGGCCCGCAAATTCAACAAAGAGCCCGGTTGGCGGTGCCTGAAGGCGGCCAGCCGGGGAAAATTCGGAATGAAGAGGACGAATTCCATGGCACAGAACGCTTCCTTTGATTGGGCCAGCCCGCTGCTGCTGGACCAGCAACTCACCGAAGACGAGCGCATGGTGCGCCAGACCGCCGAGCAATACGCCCAGAACAAGCTGGCGCCGCGTGTGCTGGAAGCCTTCCGCCATGAGAAGACCGACCCGGAAATCTTCCGCGAAATGGGCGAGCTGGGCCTGCTCGGCGCCACCATTCCGGAAGCCTACGGCGGCGCCGGCATGAACTACGTGTGCTACGGCCTGATCGCCCGCGAAGTGGAGCGCGTGGATTCCGGCTACCGCTCAATGATGAGCGTGCAGTCCTCACTGGTGATGGTGCCGATCAATGAATTCGGCAGCGAAGAGCAAAAGCAGAAATACCTGCCCAAGCTGGCCAGCGGCGAGTGGATCGGCTGCTTCGGCCTGACCGAGCCGGACCACGGTTCCGACCCGGGCAGCATGGCCACCCGCGCCAAGAAAGTGGACGGCGGTTACAGCCTCACCGGCAACAAGATGTGGATCACCAACAGCCCGATCGCCGACGTGTTCGTGGTGTGGGGCAAAACCGAAGACGGCAAGATCCGTGGCTTTATTCTCGAGAAAGGCATGGACGGCCTGTCCGCCCCGGCGATCCACGGCAAGATGGGCCTGCGCGCGTCCATCACCGGTGAAATCGTGATGGACAATGTGTTCGTGCCGGAAGAGAACATGTTCCCGGAAGTGACCGGCCTGAAAGGCCCGTTCACCTGCCTGAACTCGGCCCGCTACGGCATCGCCTGGGGCGCCCTGGGCGCCGCCGAGGACTGCTGGTTCAAGGCCCGCCAGTACACCCTGGACCGCAAGCAGTTCGGCCGCCCGCTGGCCGCCAACCAGCTGATCCAGAAAAAGCTGGCCGACATGCAGACCGAAATCACCCTGGGTCTGCAGGGCTGTCTGCGCCTGGGCCGCATGAAGGACGACGGCACCGCCGCCGTGGAAATCACCTCGCTGATGAAGCGCAACTCCTGTGGCAAGGCCCTGGACGTCGCCCGCCAGGCCCGGGACATGCTCGGCGGTAACGGCATCTCCGACGAGTTCGGTGTGATCCGTCACCTGGTGAACCTGGAAGTGGTTAACACCTACGAAGGCACCCACGACGTGCACGCGCTGATTCTGGGCCGCGCCCAGACCGGCCTGCAGGCCTTCACGGGCGAATGACCGCGGGCGCCCTGGACGGCCTCCGCGTCCTCGATCTGTCGCGGGTCCTGGCCGGCCCCTGGGCCGGGCAGATCCTCGGCGATCTGGGCGCCGAAGTGATCAAAGTCGAGCGCCCCGGCCGGGGCGACGACACTCGCGCCTGGGGGCCGCCCTACCTGAACGACGGCCAGGGCGCGCCCACCTCCGAATCCGCCTACTACCTGAGCGCCAACCGCAACAAGCAATCGGTCACCATCGACATCACCCGGCCGGAAGGCCAGCGGTTGGTGAAACAACTGGTGGCGGAAAGCGATGTACTGCTGGAGAACTTCAAGGTCGGCGGCCTTAAACGCTACGGCCTGGATTATGAATCCCTGGCGGCGATCAACCCGCGCCTGATCTATTGCTCGATCACCGGCTTCGGCCAGGACGGTCCGTACGCGGAGCGCCCCGGCTATGATTTTCTGATCCAGGGCATGGGCGGTCTGATGAGCATCACCGGCCAGCCGGACGGCGAACCCGGCGGCGGCCCGGTGAAAGCCGGCGTCGCCCTCACCGACATCACCACCGGTCTGTACGCGGCCATCGCGGTGCTGGCGGCGATCAACCACCGCCACCAATCCGGCGAAGGGCAGCACATCGATATGGCGTTGCTGGACGTGCAGGTGGCCACCTTGGCCAACCAGGCGATGAATTTTCTCACCAGTGGTAGCGCGCCCGGGCGCATGGGCAACGCCCACCCCAATATCGTGCCCTACCAGACGTTCCCCGCCGCCGACGGCGACATCATCCTGACCATTGGCAACGACGATCAGTTCGCCCGTTTCTGCGAGGCCGCCGGGCGCCCGGAATGGGCCACTGACCAACGCTACGCGACCAACGCGGCCCGCGTCGCTAACCGCGACACGCTGATTCCGGCGCTGCGCCAGACCACGGTGATGAAGACCACCGCTGAATGGCTGCGTCTGCTCGAAGACGCCGGCGTACCCGGCGGCCCGGTGAACACCATTGAGCAGGTGTTTGAGGACCCCCAGGTGCAACACCGGGGCCTGCGTATCGATCTGTCCCACCCGCTGACCCAGAGCGTGCCGCTGGTGGGCAGCCCTCTGCGTCTGTCCGCCTCGCCGGTGCGCTACCAGACCGCGCCGCCGTTGCTGGGCCAGCATACCGGCGACGTGCTCAGCCAGGTGTTGGGCCTCGACGCCGCCGCTATCCAACAGCTGCAACGCGACGGCGTGATCTGAACCGATCACAAATGTTCCAGATACGCCGGCCGAAAACGTCGTAAGCTTAGTGATTCGATTTACCGTCGAGCAGGACAGCGCCAGACATGCACACCGCCAACTGGGTGGATTTCTCCAGGGACCAGGACACCGGCATCGAGAGCATCCGCGCGCACTTCGAAGGGCACGCCTTCGATCCGCATTGGCACGATACCTACGCGGTCGGTCTCACCGAGCAGGGCGTGCAGCGTTTCCACGCCCGTCGGGAGCGCCATGTCAGCACGCCGGGGCGGGTGATCCTGCTGGAACCCGGTGAAGTACACGATGGCGTGGGCCCCGAGCCCGGCGGCTTTACCTACCGGCTGTTGTATCTGGACCCGCAATGGCTGAGCCGAGCCCTGGTGGGGTTGTTCGAACAGGCGCCGCCTCGGCACGAGATCGCGTTCGCCGCCACCCTGTCCGATGATGCCGGTTTGGCGCATGCCATCGGCAGTGCCTTCGAAGCCCTCCATGCCGGTGATATCCGCATGGCGCGCCAGGCCGCCCTGGACCGCTTGCTGGACCGGCTTACCCGCCACGTCAGCTGGCGACAGCAAAGCGGTCCGTCGCTGATCATGCCCAGCCTGGCGCGCCGCGCCCAGGAGTTCCTGCACGATCACATGATGGACGACCCGGGGCTGGACGACCTGGCCGCCGCTCTGGGCACGGACCGCTTTCGGTTAAGTCGTGCGTTCAAGGCCGCCTTCGGCCTGGCGCCCCATGCCTACCTGGTACAGCTGCGGTTAGCCCGTGCCCGCCGGCTGTTGGCGGGCGGCTTTTCGCCGGCGGATGCGGCCGCCGCCGTGGGGTTCGCGGACCAGAGCCATCTGGGGCGCTGGTTTCGACGTGCGTACGCGCTCACGCCGGCACAATACCGGCGCCTCTGCTCAAAGCTTCCAGACTGAAACGATGGCTCCGGCGACACTGGCCGGCCTCTGAAAAGGCCTGAGTGCTCTGATGCAATCCTTACCTTCCTTTTTGCTGTTCGCCCTGGTCGCCGCCGTCACCCCGGGGCCCACCAATATCCTGGTACTGGCCAACGCCTCGCGCCATGGCCTGGCCGCGGCCGTGCCGATGATGTTTGGCGCCAGTGCCGGTGCCGCCTCGGTGTTGCTGCTGGTGAGTAGTGGCCTGGGTGTGGCGCTGGCCGGGCATCCCCTGTTGCGGACTTTGTTGGGCTGGGCCGGGTTGGCCTGGCTGAGCGTGCTGGCCTGGCAACTGTTCCGCGCCGCCGGCGTGGACAGCGACCAGGCTGGCCGCGATGGACGTCTGGGGTTTATCGGTACCGCCGGTCTGCAGTTCATCAACCCGAAGGCCTGGATCATGGCGCTGGCGGCCACCGGCGTGTTCGCGGTCCCCGAGGGGGGCGGTGTGGTGTCGTCGCTGTGGTACGCCGGGGTGTTCTTCCTGGTGGCGCTGCCCGGCGTGGCGGTTTGGGCCTGGCTGGGCAGCGGAGCCGCGCGTTGGATCACCCGGCCTGAAAGCCAGCGCCTGTTCAACCGGAGCATGGCGCTGCTGTTACTGGTGTCCGCCTGGTCCACCCTGCTGATCTGATTGGAGTGGCCACTGTCCATTGGTATGCTAGCCGGATGGACAGTGCTCTCGCCGCTAACGTCACTCTGGACGATCCGTTTTACTACCTGCATCACTTCCACGAAGTGCTGAGCTGGGTGGCGTCCCGCCATGGCGATCTGCTTGACGGCCAGGAGCACGCCTTCGTGTCGGCGTTCGCAGAACTGCCCCGGCCGTCGCGGGCCTTGCTGGTGCGTATGGTGATGCGCAAGGGCGAGCACTTCCGGGCCGACAAACTGGTTTACCCGGAGATCGGCGATACCCTCAACGCCGCCGCGCCGCTGATCGATCACGGCTGGCTGGACCCGGCCCCGGCGCTGGATGCGCCGACCCTGTTCCGGCTGTTCACCAAAGCGGAACTGCGCCACCTGCTGCGCGAACCGCTGGCCGCCGCCGGGGTGCCGGCCTCGGCCCGCAAGGCCGACTGGCTGGACGCGCTGTGCACGCTCGAAGATGTGTACCAGGCGCCGCCGGACACGCCGGTGTACCGCCTTACCCTGATGCCCCTGTGCGACCGGTTCCGACTGATGTTCTTCGGTAATCTCTATCAGGACTGGTCCGAGTTCGTGCTCAGCGACCTGGGCACTTTCCAATACGAACCGGTGAGTTTCAGCCAGGGAGCCCGGCCCTTTCAGAGCCGTCAGGACGTGGACGCCTACCTGCACCTGAACGCCTGTCGCGACCAGTTCCAGGCGGGCACCGCCCTGGAGGAGGTGGAAGCGGCGCTACCGCCCCCGCCCGAGAGCCCCTGGGCGCGGGAGCGCTGGGACCGGCTGTGTTTCAAGCTGGCCCGGGAATGGGAGCGGGCCGGCGAACTGGAACGGGCCGGCGCGCTCTATCAAGACTGTCACCACCCGGGCGCCCGGGGCCGGCAACTGCGGGTGCTGGAGCGTCGCGAACACTACGGCGCCGCTCTGACCCTGGCGCGGGAAGCGGATCAGGCCCCGGAAAGCGAAGCGGAGCGCCAACAACTGCGGCGCCTGCTGCCCCGGCTGCACCGTAAGCTGGGCCTGCCCCGGCCGGCCGCCGCGCCGGTGGCCCGCCACGAGGTGCTGAGCCTGTCGCTGCCGCCGGCGGCCAGTGTGGAGCAGGCGGCGGCGCTGGCCCTGGCCACCTCCGAAGCGCCGGTCCATTACGTGGAAAACAGCCTGCTTCCGGGCCTGTTCGGGCTGCTGTTCTGGGACGCGATCTTCGCGCCGGTGCCCGGGGCTTTCTTCCACCCGTTTCAAATCGGGCCGGCGGATTTGCACCATCCAGAATTTCGTCACCGTCGCCAGGCCGGGTTCGACGCCGGCTTCCAGGCCCTGGCAGACGGAGACCACCGGGCGTTGATCCTGGCCCGCTACCGGGAAAAGTTCGGCCGCTTGTCGCCGTTCGTGCATTGGGGCCGGCTCTCCGAGGCGCTGCTGGCGCAGGCTCTGGATTGCCTGCCCGCCGACCATCTGGCGCTGTGCTTTGAGCGCCTGCTGGCGGACATCGCCGCCAACCGGGCCGGCCTGCCGGACCTGATCCAGTTTTGGCCGGCGCAGCGCCGCTACCGGATGATCGAAGTCAAAGGCCCCGGCGACCGGCTGCAGGACAACCAGCGCCGCTGGCTGGACTTTTTTATCGCCCACGACCTGCCGGTGGCGGTCTGCCAGGTGGCCTGGCAATGACCGCCACTCTCAAAACGGCCACCACCTACACCGTAGCGGTGCGCGCCCTGTGCGAGTTCACCGCCAAGGCCGGCGACCTGGATCTGCGCTTTACGCCGTCGCCCACCGCCCAGGAAGGTATCGCCGGCCACGCCGTGGTGGCCAGTCGCCGGGGCGACGGCTACGAAAGCGAAGTGGCGTTGAGTGGGGAGTATCAAGGAGGGCGCCGGCATCTGAAGGTGCGCGGTCGCGCCGACGGCTACGACCCCAAGCGCCACCGGCTGGAAGAGGTGAAAACCTTTCGCGGCGATCTGGACCTGATGCCCGCCAACCACCGCGCGCTGCACTGGGCCCAGGTGAAAATCTACGGCTGGCTGCTGTGCGCCGAGCGCGGGCTGGATGAACTGGAACTGGCGCTGGTCTATTTCGACATCGTCAAACAGAAAGAAACGTCGCTGCGTGAAACCCACAGCGCCGAAGAATTGC
>JBFJUC010000077.1:0-10134 GCA_041624875.1 Alcanivorax sp. | reverse complement strand
TGCACGCTCTAAAAGAAAAGCTGTTTATCGCGTTTCAGCACGTCGTCCCCCAGCACCTCCTGTCCCGCCTGGTGGGCTGGGTGGCGCGCAGCGAGATCCCCTGGATCAAAACCACCTTCATCAACCGCTTTATTCAGCACTTCGGGGTGGACCTTGGTGAAGCGGAGATTGAAGACCCGGACCGCTTCGAAAATTTCAACGCCTTCTTCACCCGCGCGCTGAAAGACGGTGCCCGCCCCATTGCCGAGGGCGAGCGGGTATTGGCCTGCCCGGCGGACGGCACCGTCAGCCAGTTGGGGCCGCTACGCGGCGGTGACCTGTTCCAGGCCAAAGGCCACCACTATTCCGCGTTCGAATTATTGGGCGGTGACGGCGCGCTGGCGGCAGAGTTCAAGAACGGCCATTTCGCCACCGTCTATTTGTCGCCGAAGGATTATCACCGCGTGCATATGCCGTTCACCGGCACCCTGCGCGAAACCTGCTACGTGCCCGGGCGCCTTTTTTCGGTAAACCAGACCACCACCGAGCGGGTGCCGCGCCTGTTCGCGCGCAATGAGCGGCTGGTGTGCGTGTTCGACACCGAAGTCGGGCCGATGGCGGTGGTGCTGGTGGGGGCGATGATCGTGGCCGGCATCGAGACCGTGTTCGCCGGTCAGGTGACGCCGCAGTCCACCTCCGTGACCCGGGTCGACTATCGCAACCCGGCGCCGGTGACCCTGCGCAAGGGCGACGAACTGGGCCGCTTCCTGCTCGGCTCCACGGTGATCGTGCTGTTCCCCGAGGGCGCCGCCGAGTTCGGCTCCGAGCTGACGGCGGGCGCCGCCTTGCGCATGGGCGAAGCCTTCGGGTCGGTGCGCCAGTAAAGCCCCGTGTTCGCCGGGGCTTGGCTTGTGGGAGCGGGCGGGGCCCGCTCCTACAAACCCATCCGGACTTATTTCTTGCCGACCTTGGCGGCGAGGATCGCTTTGGCTTCGTCGCCTTGCAGGAGCTTGGCGAACAGCGCCAGGTCGTGGTCGATCAGGTCGTGCAGGTCCATCTGCGCAGCCTGACGCATCAGCCGCTTGCTCTCGCGCATGGCGCGCGGCGGCTTGGCCGCCAGGGTGCGGGCGTAGTCGGTGGCGGTGGCCACCAGTTCGTCGGCACTCACCATCTTGGCGACCAACCCGGCCTGCAGCGCTTCCGGGGCCAGCAGCTGCTCACCGGCGAGCAGCATGCGCGCCGCGCGCTGATAGCCCAACCAGGCCGGTAGCAGCTTGGCAGAGCCCGCCTCCGGTACCGCGCCAAGGTCCACGAACGGGGTGATGAACTTGGCGTCCTCGGCGGCCACTACCAGGTCGGCGTGCAACAGCATGGTGGTCCCCACGCCCACGGCGTGCCCCTGAACACCGATCACCAACGGCTTTTCGAAGCGACTCACGGCGCGGATAAAGGGCGCGGCGCCGCCTTCGGTGCCTTCGCCGGCGGCCAGGAAATCGGCCAGATCGTTACCGGCACTGAAAGATTTTCCGGCGCCAAGGATCAGCACCGCGCGCACCTCATCGCTGTCGCCGGCGAACGCCAACAGGTCGACCAGGTCCCGGTACATGGCGCCGGTCAGGGCATTGAGTTTGTCCGGCCGGTTCAGAGTCAGGGTGAGCACCGCGCCGTCTTCGGCCGCAAGCACTTCACCGCTTTGCAAAGGGGGTAAATTCACAGCTGTCTCCCGAGTGTCGTTGTGCGCCAAAGCCTAGCCGGTGCGGCCCGTCCTGACCATGACAAATCCGCTTGCCGAGGCGCCCGTTTAGCCCTATAAATTCGCGGTTCGTCCGCGCGACCGTGCGCGGGCTTCTAGCCTGAGGTCCGTCGGCCTTTGAAACTGATTACCTTCGACCCTTTTCGCACCCTGGGCCTGCCGGGCGTGCATTACATAAAGCCGGAACTGATGAACGACCAGCGCGCGCGGTTGCTTGACGCGGACTGGTTGCTGTTCCCGGCTTACTGGCAGCTGCACAGCCTGCACTATGTGCTTGGCCGCCCTATTTTCCCCAGCCTGGCCAGTTACCACCTGGGCCACGACAAGGTGGAGATGACCCGGGCGCTGAAGCTGGCCTGCCCGGAGCATTTGCCCGAGACCGATATTCTGCCGGCGGGGCCGCACGGTATCAGCCAGGTGTTGGACACCTGGCGCTTCCCGTTCGTGGCCAAGCAGATTCGCTCCAGCCAGGGCAGCGGCGTGTTTCTGATCGAAAGTCGCCAGCAGCTGCTGGACTACGCCGCGAACAGCGAGGTGTTGTATATCCAGAAGCTGCTGCCGATCGTGCGCGATCTGCGCGTGGTGGTGGTAGGCCGCGAGGTGATCGCCAGCTACTGGCGCGAGGGCACCAGCTTCCACAACAATCTGGCGCGTGGGGCACGGGTGCGCACCGATCTGCCGGTACCGGAGCCGGCTCTGGCGCTGGTGACCCGGCTCGCCCGGGAATTGCACATCGACCACGCCGGGTTCGACGTGGCCTGGGTGGACGGCCGCCCCTATGTGCTGGAATTCAACCGCTTGTTCGGCAATCGGGGCATGCCGGAACTGCCCCAGTTAATCGGCGCGGCGATGCGCGGTTACTTGCTCGGCGAGGCCTCGCCGGACACCCCGGAACCGCCCATGACCTTCTCCGCCTGAGTGCGCAGCAGGGTTTGATAGCGATGCGCGAGCTGCTCCACCGGCTGCAGCCGGATTTGCCGGTCGCCGGCCTGGACCAGTTGTGCCCGCTCGGTCTGGTAGAGCGCTTTCACATCCAGTTCGGCGCGGGTCAGTTCCGCCTCGGGCACGTTGAGCCGGCCGGGCACCCCGGCCAGGCACAGCGCCCAGCTGTCCGCCTCGCCGAACTGGCCGCTGACCAGGGCCTTGAATTCCAGCGCCGGCGCCTGGCCGGCTTTGCGCCGTGGCGCTTGAAGGCGGGCCACGCGCAAGAACAGCAGGCCGGCGCATAACGCCGAAAAGGCGGTGTGCGAGAGCGGCTCACCGGTGAAACGAATGCGCGCGCGGTCGCCGATGGCGGTGATCACCTCACCGCCGTACAGCGCCGCCACTTCACGCAGCAGGTGGTGGTAATCCGCCAGCAGCGCTTCCAGCGCCGAGCGGGTATAGCGCTGCTGGAAATGATCAAAGTTGACCACACTCAGGCGCAACTCCACCGATACGCCGTCCGGGGCCGGGGCGCCGCCGTCCACCGGAGCGGCGGGAAGCGGCTCGGACACCGCGCCGTCGGGCGCCGCACCATCGGGCGCCGCGCCGTTCTCCGGCGCCGTGGGCCGCCAGAGGCGCCGACGGATCACCTCGCCCGCCGCCCGTAGAGCCAATAAGCCCAGCACCACCAGCACATAGCCGGTTTCCAGCCGCTGGCGCGGCGCGGTGTCATGCGCGGCGGCCAGCACCACCGAGCCGGCCAGTTCGCCGTCCGGCAGCGCCACCGGCACTTCCACCTTCACCGGCAGGCTGTCGTCGCTTTTCCCGGTGACCGGTTCACGGGCCACGTCCAGGAACTGCACGCCGCCCACCGGATCAAGAGCGCGGGTCTCGCGCGCGATCACGTTCAGCCCGATCAGGTCGTCGCCGGCCAGCGATTCGGCGGCGCGCAGCGCGGTTTGTTGCGCCAGAGCCTTCAGTTGCACCCGCTGTTCCGTTTGAAGACGGGCGGAGAAGTGCTCCAGAAAGTAGACCCCCACCACCAGCGCCACCAGCAGCATCAGGGCCAGTTCCAGCAGCAGTTGTTTTTCCCGTTGCAGCCAGGGCCGCCATTTTTCCCACACCGACATGCAGTGCCTTCCTTGCCTGTGAATGCGACGGCGGGGAGTATAACCCGTGGCGGCGGCGGTCCGCTTGGCTCTGGCGCACGCGCGCCAACCCGGCCCGGTTTTCTGGTAATCTTAGCGGCTGTTCCGCAACGTACCGACCAGCCCGAGGAATCCCCCAGCGTGCGCGAGATCATTCTCATCCAGGTGTCCGGCAACGACCGGCCCGGCCTCACCGCGGCGTTCACCCGTATTCTGGCCCGCTATCATCTGAATATTCTGGATATCGGCCAGGCGGTGATCCACGACACCCTGTCGCTGGGCATCCTGGTGGAAGTGCCACCGGCGGCGGAAGCCTCGTCGATGCTCAAGGATCTGCTGTTCGAGGCGCATAAACGTAATATCTCGGTGCGCTTCAGGCCGATCGATGAAGACCGCTACGAGCAGTGGGTCTCCGGCCAGGGCAAGGACCGCCACATCATTACCCTGCTGGCGCGCAAGATCACAGCGGAACAGCTCGGCGACATGACCACCGTGGTGGCCGACAATGGCCTGAACATCGACAGCATCGCGCGGCTTTCGGGGCGCGTGCATCTGGAAGGCGAAGCCAGCGATCCCGACGGGCGCGCCTGCGTGGAAATCTCGGTGCGCGGCGAACCCCGCGACCCCGGCGCCATGCGTGCCGCTTTTCTGGGCATCGCCAACGAACGCAATCTGGACATCGCCTTTCAGCGTGACAGCGCCTTCCGCCGCAACCGCCGCCTGGTGGTGTTCGACATGGACTCCACTCTGATCCGCTCGGAGGTGATTGACGAGCTGGCCACCGAAGCCGGTGTCGGCGAGCAGGTGGCGGCGATCACCGACCGGGCGATGCTCGGTGAGCTCGACTTCAACGAAAGCTTCCGCGCCCGGGTGGCGCTGCTCAAAGGGCTGGACGAGAGCGCCCTGGAACGGGTGCGCGAGCGGATTCAACTCACCGAAGGCGCCGACCGGTTAATCCCCACCCTGAAGGCGCTGGGCTACCGCACCGCGATTCTTTCCGGCGGCTTCACCTGGTTCGGTGACTGGCTGCAGAAGCTGCTTGGCATTGATTACGTCTACGCCAACACTCTGGAAATCGTTGACGGCAAGGTCACCGGCGAGGTGGCCGAGCCGATCGTCAACGGCGAGCGCAAGGCGGATCTGTTACGCGAGATCGCCGCCCGGGAAGGCATCAACCTGGAACAGGTGATCGCCGTGGGCGACGGCGCCAACGACCTGCCGATGCTGGGCGCCGCCGGCCTGGGCATCGCCTTCCGCGCCAAACCGCTGGTGAAGGAAAACGCCGCCCACTCAATTTCCACCCTGGGGCTGGACGGCATTCTTTATTTGATCGGCGTGCGCGACAAAGACCAACAGGAACTACTTAGGTAGTTGATAGTTGGCAATTGATAGTTGATAGCTAAAAAAGCAGAGCGCGGCTTCAGCCGCGCTTCTGGGTTCGCTGTCCACTATCAACTATCAACTGATTCCGCCGTTTCGAGGCGGTCCATCGGTGCCTGCAGATAGTAGCCCTGCAGGTAGTCGACGCCGCCGAGGCTCCACAGGGTTTGCATCTGAGCGGCGGATTCGACGAAACCGACCAGGGTGCGGCGGCCACTGTCGCGCGCCTGCTGGATGATCTCCGCGAACCGTTCCCGGCTTTCCGCTTTGCTCAGTTCCTGGGTGAAAGAACCTTCGAATTTCACCATGGTGGCGGGAACGTGTTCGAACAGCTTGAACGGGTCCAGGCCGCCGCCGAAACGGCTGATCGACAGGCCGCAGCCCTGTTTGCGCACCGCTTCGGCAAACGCCGCCGCCTGCTTGAGGTAATTGACCGCGTCGCCTTCGCTGAACTGGAAGATCACCTGCTCGCCGGACAACTTGGCGGCGCGCATCGCTTTGGTGAGCCATTCCGCCAGCCCCGGTTCCCCCAGTGAATAGCCGCTCAGATTCACCAGCAAGGTGATTTTCTGCTCGTGCGCCGCCGCCGCGCGCATGGCATTGAGCACCACCCAGCGGTCCACTTTACCGGCCAGGCCCTGCTCGGCGGCGGTGGGCATGAAGTCGGCGGCGGCCAGGTCGTCGCCCTGCTTTTGCGGCATGTGCACGAACACCTCGAAGACATGCTCGTTCTCGTCTTCCAGGCTCATCAGCGGTTGGTATTTGAGGCGGAAGCTGCCCTTCTCCAGCGCCTGGCGGATGCTCAGCGCAATGGCTTCCGAGGAACCGGCCGCCACATCATCCATGGGATCATGGATTTTGATCGCGTTGCCCTGTTCGTCATTTTCCCGCTGCGCCTGGTTACAGCACTTGAGCGCCTTGGTGAGAATGTCCTGGCTGCTGCGCGCGTCCTCGCGGGCGAACGCCAGCCCCAGGCTAGCGGTAACATGGGCGGTGCGGCTGGCCACTTCCGGCATCAGGGTTTCGATACCGGCGCGCAGCTCTTCCGCCAATTGCCCCGCTTCGTCCAGGTCGTTAACCGGCTTGAGCAGGGCGAAATCCTCGCCGTCCACCCGCGCCAGCTTGCCCCCGGCGCAGTGCTCGCGCAGCCAGTCCGCCACCGCACGCAGCACGTCGTCGGCGCCTTCCATGCCAAGGCTGGACTGGTGCTGTTCAAAGCCGTCCAGACGCAGATACAGCACCGCCGCCAGTTGCCCCTGGCGGGCCGCGTCGGCCACCGCCTGATCCAATTGATCCATGAACCAGGTGCGGCTGTAGAGCCCGGTGACCTGATCGGTCTGGCTGATTTCGTGCAGGCGTTCCTGCAGAGCGTTTTCGTCCAGGCTGACCGCGCGAATCACGATCTGGGTGCAGGCCTCGCCATCGTAAGTGCTGGGGGAAAACACAAAGGTGGCGTCGAATTCACTGTCGTCGGTATGCACGCCCCGGCATTCCAGCTCGTTGGTCTGGCTGGCGTCCTCGGCGCGGCTGCGCAGCAGCTTCTTCAGGCGGTCGTGGTCACTGGCGGAGACCATGTCCATGATCGGCACGCCGGCCAGTTCCTCGGCGCTTTCGTAACCGAACATGCGCGCGTAGTTGTCATTGGCGTGGATGTGCATGCCATCAAGCACATAGGCGATGGCGTCGCGGCTCTGATCCATCAGCAGGCTGAGCCGCTTCTCCGCTTCGTGGCGGGAGATTTCGGAGTGCTGCAGCTCCTTACGCAGGCGCAGGAATTCCATCAGACGATCGACGCATTGCATCAGCATCTCGCGGTCGTCCTTGGGCGCCACGGCCCGGGCGCCGGCCTTGTAGGCGTTGCGCACGATCTCCGCGTTGTAATCGTCGCTGAGGAGGATCACCGGCAACGCCTTGCCGAGCCGGTTAAGGTGCGCCATGGCGCTTTCGAAGGAGCCATCACCGAAGGTGGGCCGGCACAGCATCAGTTCCCAGGCGCCGCCCTTCAACGCCCTCACCATGTCGTCCTCGCCCAGGGCCAGTTGCGCGCGGGTAGCGCGGCCGGCGTTACGCAGGGTGTTCATAAGCTGCTCAGCTTCGTCCTGGGAATCGTGCGCGATCAACAATCGGAGGGTATCGAGGGCGTAATTCATCGGCGCCAGTGCTCATCCGTTATTCGTAGAGCATCTATTGTGCCTGACCGGGCTGCGTTCGCCAAAGACCTTACCGCCGCGCGGGATTGGCCCTGGAGAGCGCCGCCCTCAGACCGCCGGGCGCAGCGTGTACTGGGCAATGTCCGGGGAGCCGGCCAGGCGCACGCCGAGCCGGGTGTCCCGGGGCGAACCGTCCCACAGCGTCAACCGCGTGCCACTGCGGTAACCGGTGGTGGGCACCACCAGGGTTTCCGGGTCGTCGCCTTCCGGGGACGGTACCAGCAACGCCGGCGCCGGCCAGGCATTCGGCCCGCCGGCACTGACCCGTACCGGCCGCAGGGTTTCAGGCAGCAGGGCCACGCCCAAACGCACCGAATCACCGAGCCAGGCCACCCAGCGTATTTCGCCCACCCGCCAGTGCGAGCGCTCCGGCGTAGACAGGGCCAGCAGGCCCCCGGCGCGCAAGGCACCAGGCGTGCCGCCGCGCCACTCCAGGCAATAGCCGCCGTCGCCGTGATCGACGCGTTGCACCCGGTGTAAGGGCGCGTCGTCTTCGTCATGGTCGAGGCGCCGGTGCACCGCGTCCAGGCCCAGGCAAAGCAGCATGTCACCGTCCGCCGGATGGCGCGGCGCGAGACGCTCGCGTGGGCCCAGCCAGACCCAGCGCAAATGATGGGAGAGGATGTCCGACAACGGTCGGCCGCGATGGGAGACCCCGCCCTCGGCCAGCGCGGCGGCCAGCGGCCGGGTGTCGAAATAGCGCAGCCTGGCGCCGCCGTCCGCCGGGACGGACGACACCGGCTGGGGGCCGGCGTCGCTGTGCAGATCCACTTGGAAGGGGGCGTCGGCGGCGTCCGCCAGCAACGGCATCCACCGGGCCCAGTGCGCCGCGGCCCGATAGAGGGCCATCAGCGCCGGCTGACGGAGTTGATTAGGCTGGGCACTGGCGGTCAGTAAAAGGCGGCCGTAAGCGATCGACACCGCCCCTTCCTGGCCCGGCAACTCCGGATCGGACACGGTGAGCGCCTCCAGGGCGTGGCGCTCCGCCTCCGCGTAAAGGGTGTGCAGCACGCGCCACGTGCCCGCCGGCGGTGCTTTGTAGAGCAGCATATGCAGCAACAAATCCTGGGCGCGGGCGTCCATGGCGCGTTGCAGGGCGGTGGCGACAGCCTGCCGCCCGGGCAGGTTGAGCTTGCCGCGTAACAACGGCGTGGCCACGCTTTGATAGCCCAGGGCCAGGCCCTGGAGCAAACGGTGCGTTAACGCGGCCGCGTGCAGGGCGCGCTCCGGAGGCATCAAGGGCAGATTCAGATAACGGCTTTCCAGGGTGTAGGCCATCTGCCGGACGCGGGGACGGACCTGCTCAAGCAGGGCCAGCCGACGGCGGCCGTCGACGCGCAACCGGGGCAGTTCTTCCAACAGGGTGAGCAATAGCGGTGCGCTGCGGTGCGGGTCCCCCATCGGCAGAGCATCCAGCCAGGCGCGCAATCGGCGCGGCTTGGCACTGGCCAGCGACAGCTTGTCCAATTCCAGTTCCGGAATCCCCAGACGCACTTCCCATGCCGGTTCCGTTTGGCGGGCCTCTTCCATGGCTTGTCCCTCACAGGCTCAGACTCCGCCACGGGTGGCGAAGACGGTATTCAAATTATTGTTGTGATTGGCTTCACAAATATAACGTGAATATCCTGTGATTGTACATTATCCAGCCAATACCGTCTTCGAGCCCGCCCCCGGCTCCTCCCGCGCCAGTCTGGGTACCAGAAAACCGGGCAGTCGATCCCGCAGGGCGGCGTGCAGGGCGCGGGCACGGGCGTCGGGCACGGCGAAATGAGCCGCCCCGGCCACCGCGTCCAACTGGTGCAGGTAATAGGGCAATACTCCGGCTTCAAACAGTGCATCGGACAGCCCCGCCAGGGCGTCTTCGTCATCGTTGACGCCGGCCAGCAGCACCGATTGGTTGAGCAGGGTCACGCCGGCGCGCCCCAGGGCGCGGCAACGCTCCGCCAGGACCGGGCTGACCTCGCGGGGGTGATTGGCGTGCAGCACCAGGGTGGCGCGCCAGCGTGGCGACGCCAGCAGGGAGGCCAGGCCCTCGTCCAGGCGCTCGGGAATCACCACCGGGGTGCGGCTGTGAATGCGCAGCCGGCGCAGGTGCGGCAAACCCGCCAGCGCCTCCAGCAGCTCGCCCAGGCGCCGGTTGCTGAGGGTCAGCGGATCGCCGCCGCTGAGGATCACCTCGTTGATGTCCGGGCGCCGCGCCAGCCAGTCCAGCGCCTGCTGCCAGCGTCCGCCGGAAAGGTGCTCCTGGTACGGGAAGTGACGGCGGAAACAATAACGGCAATGCACCGCGCAGGCGCCGGTGACCACCAACAACGCCCGCCCGTGGTACTTGTGCAGCAGGCCGGGCACCGGGGTATGACGGGATTCATCCAGTGGGTCGGCGTTATAGCCGGGCACCGTTTCGCGCTCACGACCGGTGGCGAGAATCTGCCGCAGCAACGGGTCATCGGGGTTGCCCGGCTCGATCAGATCGAGATAACGGCGCGGCACCCTCAGCGGGAAGGCGCTGTCCTCATCGGCGCCGCCGGGGATCTGGTCCGGGCGCAACGACAGCCGCTCACACAGCTCCCCGACCCCGGTGACCAGATCGGCCTGCAGGCGGCGCCAGTCGGGTACCTGCCAACCGTCCGCTTCCTGCGTTATCATGGCCAGCTTCTTAAATGCCATCCGGTAATTCCCCGACACAGTGGATAGATATCTATGGCCAGCTATTCTACCAGTGAATTCAAGTCCGGCTTGA
>JBFJUC010000076.1:0-10177 GCA_041624875.1 Alcanivorax sp. | reverse complement strand
GAAGCCACCCGGGAAGTGCTGGCCAACCTCACCGCCCGCGAAGCCAAGGTGCTGCGCATGCGCTTCGGCATCGACATGAACACCGACCACACCCTCGAGGAAGTGGGCAAGCAGTTCGATGTCACCCGGGAGCGGATTCGTCAAATAGAGGCCAAGGCGCTGCGCAAGCTCCGTCACCCCTCGCGCAGCGAGCATCTCCGCAGCTTCCTCGACGCGGACATGTAATTCGGTATATAACTACCGGCCCGGATACGGCCCGTGCGAGCGGGCCTCGCCCGCGAAAGCGGGCGCAGCCCGCGGCAAGAACAATCAAAAATATCGTCGGGCCTATAGCTCAACTGGTTAGAGCAGCGGACTCATAATCCGTTGGTTCCAGGTTCAAGTCCTGGTGGGCCCACCATCTCTCCTTTTCTGCCCGGCAGCCATGGCCTGCCACGCAAGCGAACCGTCCTAATCCCAACGCGCCTGCGCATAGCGAAATATCGGCAGTGAGATACGCCAGCGAATAGCCGCCATGCGCAGCAGCAGACCGACGCTGAAGGCGGCCAGCTGCGTTACGCCCTCGCCCACGCCCTGGCGCAGCAGGAACAGGTACAGCAAGGCCACCACCAGAGACACACAGGCGTAGAATTCCCGGCGTAACACTTGGGGGACTCGACCGCACATAATATCTCTGATAATCCCGCCGAAAATGCCGGTGATAATCCCCGACATAACGACCACGATGGGCTCATACCCCATACCAAGCGCGACATTGCAGCCGATCACGGTGAAGGCCACCAGGCCGATGGCATCGAGGACCAGGAACAGCTGTTGCAGGTGGCGCATGAAACGGGCGATCACGATGGTGGCCAGGCCGCCGGTGAGGGTCATGTAGATATAGCCGGGATGCTGGGTCCAGGTAACCGGGAAGTTGCCCAACAGGATATCGCGAACGGTGCCGCCGCCCAGAGCGGTGAGAAAGGCGATGACGGCCACCCCGAACAGATCCATGTTCCGGCGTCCGGCGGCCAGTGCTCCGGACATGGCTTCGGCGATGATGGCAATGAGATAGACAGAGGTCAGCACACAGTACTCCTGCGTTTACGTGGCCTCTCCCCCTGTCCTGATACCTGAGAGTGTACAGAGCGAGTCTGCTTGCCCCTTCGGTGGACTGCCTCGGCAGCCTCTCTCCAGACGGCATTGAATGGTGTCCGCAGTACCTGTGCCTGAGCGTTTATGGGAGGTTGCGCCTCCGGCGGGGCCCGCGGCCCTCTCTCCTGCGGATGAGCGGAGTATAGAGGTGGCCGCGCCGGTCGTCGAGAAGCACGTCGGCGACTTGAAATCGCCGGAAAGTGCGCAAACCATCGGAGACAGGATGGCACAGCGCCAACCCGCAAGGAGGGCACCATGAAGCAACCACAACGAATTCAATGCAAACGGGTCTACGACGAAGCGACACCGTCGGACGGCTACCGCGTGCTGGTCGACCGGGTCTGGCCGCGCGGCATCAAAAAAGAAGACCTGCAGGCGGACGAGTGGCGCAAGGAGCTGGCGCCCTCCAGCGAACTGAGAAAATGGTTCAACCACGACCCGAAACGCTGGGCGGCGTTTTACCAGAAATTCCACGCTGAACTGGAACAGCACCGCGAGGCGGTGAGGTCTGTTTTGAGCCATGCTAATGGCGGTACGCTAACGCTGCTCTACGCCGCCAAGGATGAAGCGCACAACAACGCGTTAGCGCTGAAGATGTACCTGGAAAACCATTAGCGCCTCAGCACTCCCCTGCTTAATCATTACGGCCCTCGCCTGGCCCCGTTACAGCAATAACCGATGGTAAAAAAAGGCGGGGCTGGTAGGGTAACTGGATGATTCCTTCACGCCCCCACTATCCGACCTTCGCCCCCTCTCGCCGGGCGGCCTCGATGCCCGTCTTCCATTCCTGACGCCGCACCCCAATGGAACGTCCCCGGGGGTTCGGCGCCGCCGGGGACAAACGCATCCTCACGTTTCCATTGGAGAACATGGCATGGCCAATCTGCCCCCTATTATTATTTCCACACTTGACCGCGACCGCCTGTACGCCCTGCTGGAGCACCACCAGGAGGACCCTGAAGTGGTCAAACATCTCTATGACGAGCTGGACCGGGCCGAGTGCCGCCCCCTGAAAGAAATGCCCGACAACGTGGTGACATTGCACCGCTGGGCCTATTTCAAGAATCAGGACAACGGCCGGGAGCATCGCCTTATGCTGGTGATGCCGACGGACGTGGGCGAAGGTCCGGACCGGCTGTCCATCCTGAGCCCAGTGGGCGCGGCATTGTTGGGATTATCCGTGGGCGCCAGCATCGACTGGCCCAGCAAGGGGAAGGTGCTGCGTTTGACGCTGATCAACGTGGCCTGACACACCCGCTTGCGCCCGCGATTAATTCATAGGATGATCCCATGAAATTCATGGGATCAATTCTATGGACGCGAATACCTTACCCCGGCGCTCCCTGGTGGACGGCGCCATCGATCATCTCCGTGCGGCGGTGGAATCCGGCGAGTGGCCGGTGGGCTGCAGGTTACCGGTGGAATCGGCACTGGCCGAGGACCTTGGCGTGGGCCGGAACACCGTGCGCGAAGCCGTGCGGGTGCTGGTGCATGTCGGTCTGCTGGAAACCCGCCAGGGGGACGGCACCTATGTGCTGCGGCGCCTGGACCCGGCGGAGTCGCTACGGCGGCTGCGCCGCACCACCCTGCGCGATCAGCTGGAAATGCGGATTGCCCTGGAAAGTGAAGCAGCGCGTCTGGCCGCGGAGCGCCGGGACGAAGCCGATCTCCAGGCCATGCGCGAGGCCCTTGAGGCCCGCCAGCAGGCGGGTGACGACCTTGAAGCCCGCATTCACCATGACCGGCGGTTCCACAATGCCATTATCAGTGCCGCCCACAACCCCGCTTTAAGCGCGTTGTACGAGTATTTCAGCGACGCGGTAAAAGAAACCATCGAACGCACCGAGCGCGACGCGGCCTTACCCGAGCCCGATCACGCCGACCACGCCGTACTGCTCGGCACGCTTGAATTGGGCGACCCGGAGGCGGCCGCCAAGGCGACCCGTACCATGCTGACCCCGGCATGGCGCGCGCTGGACAGACTCTGATGCGGCCACGTCCCGACCCCTTCACGCTGATACTGCTGGCCGCCATCCTGGTCGCGTCGTTATGGCCCGCCGAGGGTGCGACAGCACAGTGGCTCGGGCGGCTCGGCACCCTGGCGGTGGCGGTGCTGTTCTTTATCCATGGCGCGGCCCTGTCGCGGGATCAAGTGCGCGCCGGCGCCACGCATTGGCGGCTGCATCTGTTCATTGCCGCGCTGACGTTTGTGCTGTTCCCGCTGTTGGTCCTGCCCATCGACGGTCTCGCGCCGCGCTGGATTCCCGAGGACCTGGCCCTGGGCTTTCTTTATCTGGGTGCGCTGCCGTCGGCGGTGTCCTCGTCGATCGCCTTTACCGCCATGGCCCGGGGCAATGTGCCCGCCGCCATCTGCAGCGCCGCCGCCTCCAATGTGTTCGGCATGATGCTCACGCCTTTCTTGTTGATGCTGCTGGTGAGCACCACCGGCGATAGCGGATTTGATACCGCGCAAGCGCTCAGGGACATCGTGCTTCAGTTGCTGCTTCCGTTTGCGTTTGGCCATGGGCTGCGCCGCTGGCTGGGTCCGTGGCTGGACCGGCACCCCGGTTTTTCCGCCCGCTATGACCAGGGCGTCATCCTGCTGATCGTCTACGCGGCGTTTTCCCAGTCGGTGGCCAGCGGACTGTGGCAACAACTGCCGGTGACCGCCATCGTGCTGGCCGTAGTGCTGTGTCTGCTGTTGCTGCTGATACTGCTGGCGCTGACCACCTGGCTGTCGCGGCGCGCCGGTTTTGCTCGGGCCGATGAAATCGCCGCGGTGTTTTGTGGCTCGAAGAAGAGCCTGGCGTCGGGTCTGCCGATGGCTAAGGTTCTGTTCGCCGGCCACCCGGGGTTCGGCATGATCATTCTGCCGATCATCTGCTACAACCAGATCCAGATTCTGGTGGGCGCCGCCCTGGCACGACGCTATTCAAGGCAAGAGCGTAACCGGTTATAAATCCGTCGCATCTCGCCCTTGGCGGCGCCGGGTGGCCGTGCCACTTTGTCGGTCGACGGAAACCGAATAAGGAGAACAACCGTGCATCGAATCACTTCCCGATCCGCTCGCTCCGCCTTGGCGGCACTGACCACCGCCTGCTCGCTGACGCTGCTGGCCGGCTGTGCGCACTTCAGCGATGACAACGCCGATACGGCCAGGACCACCACCCCGCCGCCCGCCGGCGATAACTTCTACGCACCGCCGGCGCCGCTGCCGGAGGGCGTGCCCGGCGATGTGATCTGGAAGCGGGCGCTCACCAACGAGGCGGCGCTGCCGGCGGCCGGGGCCAACTGGCTGGTGCTGTACCGCTCCACCGACATCGACGGCGAACCGATCGCGGTGTCCGGCACCGTGGCGGTGCCCAAGGGCACGCCGCCGGCGGGCGGCTGGCCGGTGATCAGCTGGACCCACGGCACCACCGGCATCGCGGATATCTGCGCGCCGTCCCGTAACGGCCCGGAGTATCCGGCCCGCGCCTATGTGAGCCTGATGAACGAGGGTTTGAACGAGTGGGTGCGCCAGGGCTACGCGGTGGTGAAAACCGACTACCAGGGCCTGGGCACGCCCGGGCCGCACCCCTATTTGATCGGCGAAGTGGAAGCGCGCGGCGCCGTGGATATGGTGCGCGCCGCGCGGCGCATCGATCCGAACCTGAGTCGGGACTGGCTGGCGATGGGGCATTCCCAGGGCGGCCAGGCGGCGGTCTATGCGTCCTATCTGGGGCCATTGTACGCGCCGGAGCTGAACCTGACCGGCGCGGTGGCCATCTCGCCGGCGTCCCACCTGGGTGAGCAGGTGCGCTACGCCCAGACCCACCCGGAAACACCCTCTTCCGCCTACGGCGCGCTGATGCTCAATTCGGCGGCGGCGATGTCGTCTCAAGTGAAGCTGGATGAGATCCTGACGCCGCTGGGCCGGGAACGCACCGCCATGACCGAGGATCTGTGCGTCGGGCAACTGGCCGGTGAAGACGGCTTCAAGGGTCTCACCTCGCGGGACGTCATGAAGCTGGACGCGGACTTCACCGCCTTCAACCAGGTATTCGACACCCTCGGCGACAGCGAAAACGTGCGTCCGGCGGTGCCGCTGCTGGTGCTGCAGGCGGACAACGACCGGGTGGTGCTCAAGCAATTCACCGACGCCATGGTCACGCGCTTCAAGAGTGTCGGCGCGAACGTGGAATACCGCCTCTACACCATCGGCGAGGACGCCACGGTGAGCCACCACCAGGCCACGGTGCCGGACTCACGGGCCGACGCCCTGGACTGGGTGCGCGGTCGCTTTATGCCGGTGCGCTGACGCCGAGCTGTTCCCAGGCACGCTGCGCGCGCAAGGCGCGCGGCTTGCCGGCGACCTGGAACAGCGGGCGGTCACGCCGCCAGCGTTCGGCGGCAGCATCCTGCTCGTCAGCCCAAAGCGCGTCCGCCTGCCGATAAAGATCGTTGGTGTGTGCCAGGGCGCCGGCCAGTACGATGTGCGTGGTCGGCGCTCCGGCGGGTTGCGCCGCCACGGCGGCGAGCCCCGCCAGGCTGGCGGTGAGACGTTCCAGGAACGAGGCCGGCCATTGGCGGGCGCGGCCTTCCCGTATCAACCAGGCCTGCACCGCCAGGGCGATAAAGGTGTCCTCCACGGTGCGAAACGGCTTCACGAAGTCGCTGTAGCCGTCACCGGGCAGCACCCCTTCGGCCTTGGCGCCGTCGAACACGGCGGCCACATGGGGCACCTCGGGCACGAACTCCAGCGGCGGCTTTTCCACCAGGCTGACGCCGTGGGCGTGGGTGTCGACCTTGGCGATCTTGAGCGCCGGGCGGTTGCTCTCGCCGCCGCCGCCGTCCACGCGCCCCACCACCAGCAAGCCGGTGCAGGCCGACCCCAAAGTGGTCCAGGTCTTCCGGCCAGTGACGGTAGCGCCGCCCTGGCCGGTGCCGACGATGCGCGTCTCGATGTCCCGGGGGCGGTTGCCGCCGGCTTCGGTGGCGCACATCGCCAGCAGCTCGTGGTCGCCCACGGTGCCGCCGTTCACTTGGATCAGTTGCCGCAGGGCCGACTGATAGCCGGCGGCGAACGCCCAGCCCACCCGGTCGGCGGCGAAACCGCCGCGCAGGGCCAGCCCCACCGGGTCATGATGTTCGGCGGCCAGCCGCCGCCATTGCTCGCACCAGGCTTGCAGGCCGTCCGGCACGGGTATTTCGGTGGGCTGGGTGAGACAGAACGTCAGATCGTCTTGCATGATTAAAACGCCGCCCGCCCCACCGACGCCCCGCCGTCGATAAACAGGGTCTGGCCGGTAATGTAACCACTGTGCTCGCCAAGCAGGAATTCCATGGCGGCGGCGATTTCGTCCGGTTTACCGAAGCGGTCCATGGGCACGGACGCCAGGTAGCGGGCCTCGCCGTCGCTGCCGGGCGGGTTGTTCTCGCGGAACAGCTCGGTCTCGGTAGGGCCGGGGGCCACCGCATTGACGGTGATGCCGGTGCGGGCCAGCTCCAGCGCCCAGGTGCGGGTGAAGTTCACCAGCGCCGCTTTGGCGGAAGCGTAAGCGGTGCGCCCGGGCATACCCAGCACGGTCAGGCTGGACACGTTCAGCACCCGGCCCCAGCCCTGTTCGCGCATGTTCGGCAGCACCGCCTGGGTGGCCTGGATGGCGGAGTGCAGGTTGACGCCCATGACCGCGTCAAAGCTGTCCAGATCGATCTCGCCGAGCGGCTGCGGGCGCACCAGGCCGACGTTGTTCACCACGCCGTCGAACCGGAAGCGGCCGGCCAAATCGGCGAACACCGCTTCCGCCTGCTGGCGGTCGGACAGATCCGCCGACACCAGGGTGCCGGGAAAGTCGGCGTCGTCCGCCCGGCGGGCGATGCCCACCACGCCGTGGCCGGCGGCCGCCAGCCGCTGGGACAACGCCCGCCCGATGCCCTTGCTGGCCCCGGTAATCAAATAGGTTCTTTGCGTGGTCATACTGCTCTCCAATTGAAAAGGCCCGCTCAGCGGGCCGGCACGCCTTTCACGGTGGCGCCGTCGGCAACATCGTGCAGCACCACGGCGCCGGCGCCCACCACCACGTTGTTGCCAATCGTGACGCCTTCGCGCACCACCGTGCCGATGCCGATGAAACTGCCCTCGCCCACGGTGACGTTGCTGGCCAGATGGGAACCGGGGCAAAGATGGGCGCCGTCGCCGATCACGCAATCCCGGTCCACGGTGGCGCCGGTATTGATAATGACGCCGAGCCCCACGCGGCTGTCCACGCTGACCACGCCGCCGGCCAGCACCACCGCGCCGGGAGTGACCTCGGCGAAACGGCTCACCGACGCCTGAGGATGCACAATGGTGGCCAGGCTCACGTTCTTCGACACCAGCTCGCGCAGGCGTTCCAGGCGGGCGCCGTTGCGGCCGATGCCCACCGCCACCGAGTCGATGTGCACCAGAGCGTCGAGCAGCGCGCCACTGCAGCCGACGATCTGCCAACGCTCGTTGGCCTGTTTCTCCGGCCAGGCGTCGTCGTAGAACTCGATTTTGCGCCACCCGGACGCCATCGCCGTATCGGCAAGCACCTTGCCGTGCCCGCTGGCACCCAGAATCGCTAACGACCGTGTCATACCCACCTCCTCACGTCGGTGCTGGTCCCTTCGTTGTACCACAAAACCGAGGGTGGAGAGCGTGGCGACATGCGACGCCGGCCACGGTGAAAAAGACAGCCGTCCGCCCCGGTGCGTACAATGACCGCTCCACCACGCCACGACCGAGTCCATGACCGACCACCGCCCGTTACCGCCCTGCTTGCACGATCTGGACGTTAGCGCCTGGGACGCCGGGCTGTATCTGGCGCGCTGCCGGTTCCGCCCGGAGCAGCTGCTCGACGACGCCTTCCAGCTGGCCCGGGTCCCCGAGCCGGACACCCTGCGCGGCGCCATCGCCAAGCGCCGCTGCGAGTATCTGGCCGGCCGGCTGTGCGCCGCCAGCGCCGGCGAAGCCCTCACCGGTGAGAACCTGATCCCGGCGCTGGGTGAAGACCGCGCGCCACTGTGGCCGGCGCCGCTGGTGGGCGCCATCACCCACAGCCACGGCCGCGCCGCGGCGCTCGTGGGGCACCGGGAGCAATGGCGGGGGCTGGGTCTGGATTACGAGGCCTGGCTGGCGCCACGCCGGGCGCTACGCCTGGCCGGGGAGATACTGACCGAAGAGGAACGCCAGGCCCTGCAGGGCCTGGATAAGGCAGAACAAGCACGCCGGATCACGCTGACGTTCTCTGTGAAAGAGACTTTGTTCAAGGCGCTCTACCCGCTCACCGGACGGCGTTTTTACTTCCAGGACGCGGCTCTGGAGGGAGAGAATCGGATCCGCCTGCTCACCACGCTGTCCGCTGACTGGCGGCAGGGCGAAACCCTGCCCTACCAGCGGCGCGACGAAGACGCCGGTTTGCTGAGCTGGATCCGGATTCCCGCATAGAGAAGCGACGAAGCCCGGCTTGTAGGAGCGGGCCCTGGATAGAGTCCGCGGCCTTTTAGAACAGATCCTGATCCAGGCTCATCATGGTGCCGGCACCGGCCTTGATCTGCTCGGCCAGGGCGCCGGCGCGGGGCAGCAGCCGCTCGTAGTAGAAACGGCCCACGGTGACCTTGGCGCGGCCGAAGTCGTCGTCGCGGCCGGCGGCGGTGACCATCATGCGCGCCCACAGCCAGGCGTAGGTGACGTAGCCGAACAGGTCCAGGTACTCCACCGCGTTGGCGTTGACCGCGTCCGGGTTGTCGCCGGCCTGGCGCAGCATCTCGGTGGTGGTGCTTTCCAGCAGGTCCACGGCGCTCACCAGACGTTCCTTGATGCCGTCCAGACCCGGCTCGTTGCCGTTGTCATCGATCCAGCGGCGGATGTCGGCAATGTAGGCCTCCACGTATTGGCCGCCGTTGCGGGTCACTTTGCGGCCGGCCAGATCCAGTGCCTGAATGCCGTTGGTGCCCTCGTAGATCTGCGAGATGCGGCAATCGCGTACGAACTGCTCCATACCCCATTCGCGCACATAGCCGTGGCCGCCGAACACCTGCTGGCCGATCACGGTGGTGTCGAAGCCGCGGTCGGTGAAGAACGCCTTGGCCACCGGGGTCATCAGGGCAACCCGGTCCTGGGCGGCTTTTTTCTCGGCGTCGTCCTCGGAGAACTTGGCCTTGTCCAGCTCCATCCCCACATAGGCGGACAGCGCCCGGCCGCCTTCATTAAGGGCACGCATGGTCAGCAGCATGCGGCGCACATCACCGTGCACGATGATCGGGTCGGCGTTGCCGCCTTCGTTCTTGGCGCCGGTGGCGGCACGCCCCTGCAGGCGTTCGCAGGCGTAATCGGCGGCACTCTGGTAGCTCACTTCGCCCAGGCCCAGCCCCTGGATGCCGATGGACAGGCGTTCGTAGTTCATCATCGTGAACATGGCCGCCAGGCCCTGGTTGGGCTCGCCGATAATCCAGCCCTTGGCGTCGTCGAAGTTCATCACGCAGGTGGCGGAGCCCTTAATGCCCATCTTGTGTTCGATGGAACCGGCGGCCACACCGTTACGCTCTCCGGCATCGCCGTTGGCGTCGGGCAGGAACTTGGGCACCAGGAACAGGGAGATGCCCTTGGAGCCGGCCGGGGCGTCCGGCAACTTGGCCAGCACCAGATGAACGATATTGTCCACCAGGTCGTGCTCGCCGCCGGTGATGAAGATCTTGGTGCCGGAGAGGTTAAAAGAGCCGTCGTCGTTGGGCACCGCCTTGGAGCGCATGATGCCCAGGTCGGTGCCGCAGTGCGGCTCGGTGAGGCACATGGTGCCGCTCCACTCGCCGCTGTAGAGCTTGGGCAGATAGGCCTGTTTGAGCTCTTCGGAGGCGTGCGCGTCCAGGCACAGGGTGGCGCCGTTGGTGAGCGCCGGGTACAGCGCGAACGAGGAATTGGCGCTGTGCATCATTTCCTCGAACAACACCGCCAGGGATTTGGGCATGCCCTGGCCACCGAATTCCGGGTTGCCGGAAAACGCGCTCCAGCCGTTCTCGGCATAGGTCTTGAAGGCTTCCT